>DFXU01000083.1 GCA_002383285.1 Caryophanales bacterium UBA4100 | reverse complement strand
TACTAGTCGCTATTCCTGTTGACTCTGACGAACTGAAGCATAAGCAGGCGAATTTATATGATCCATATGAGCAAGTGAATGGGTTTCATGTAGAACGTGAATTATTGAAGCTTATGGGCCCATATCTGATTCGAGAGTCAAGCGTTGAATTTAAGAATAAATGGCTTCACGAGATTGGAAAGCGGGAATGGGTTATAAGTCATCTGAATAAATCGGAGCAACCAGAATCACTTGAAAAAAAGGTGCTGCTTGAACGTGAGATCAAATCGATTAAGGGAGCATCTTATTTGGAATAAGGAGCTGTTAGTGTGATTGCTAAAGGACAGACTATCATACAAATTATGGACAAATTTGCACCGAAGCAGTTGGCATTGGCTGATGATTCGATTGGTCTACAGTTAGGAACTTTGAACAAGCCGGTATCACAGGTACTTATAGCACTCGATGTGACTCCAGAAGTTGTAGCTGAGGCTATTCAAATGAAAGCTGAATTAATAATTGCTCATCATGCAATCATGTATCGTCCAATTAAACATTTGCGTCTAGATTTCCCGGCCGGTAAGCTATATGAAGCACTGATTAAGAACGACATTGCTGTGTATATTGCTCATACAAATTTAGATGTTGCTGAGGGTGGTGTTAACGATATCTTAGCTGCATTACTTGAACTTGAGCATGTAGGCATTCTCCAAGAGGTTTTACCAGATCAAGGAATTGGTCGCGTCGGTAGGTTACCTGAACAGCAATTATTATCTGAGTTAGTTAATACCGTGAAGATTGCATTTGAGATTCCTGCAATCCGATTGGTCGGTAACCCAAATCATATGATCAGGAAGGTAGCGATTCTCGGCGGTTCAGGTCGTGATTATGTGAAAGCGGCTATATTCGCTGGGGCAGATGTATTAATTACAGGAGATATCGATTATCACACTGCTCACGATGCAATAGCTGCTGGATTGAATATCATTGATGCTGGTCATAACATTGAGAAGCTATTAAAGCCAGTAATTGCGAGAATGCTGCAGGAAAAGCTGTTGAAGATGGGCTATGAAACGAAAGTAAATCCATCTGAAGTAAACACTGAGCCATTTCAATTCATGTGAATATTGGAACTGATTCTTAGCAGAAACTGTGAGTTGTAAGGATACGCGCTCCTTGTTATAATGAATGAGATAGAGAAGGTTGTCAGACAATCGCCGGCATTCGAGTGTTCGCATTCGAATACGGGAGGAAAGTCCGGGCTCCATAGAGCAGGATGCTGGATAACGTCCAGTCAGCGCGAGTTGAAGGATTAGTGCCACAGAAATGGACCGCCGATGGCATATGTCTGGTTTTCAGATATATGAACAGGCAAGGGTGGAACCGTGGTGTAAGAGACCACGAGGATGTTTGGCGACTTACGTCCTGGTAAACCCCATCTGGAGCAAGACCTAGGAGGAACGTAGTGCTTAAAGGCACAGCCTTAGCTCGAGGCGCGTTCGGGTTGGTCGCTGGAGCTGCGTAGTAATGCGTAGCCTAGATAGATGATTGTCACTTTCGCCGTGGGAGGGCTAACCCCCGTGATTACCACTTGAGAGTACAGAACCCGGCTTACGACAAGCTTTTCTATTCCTACATAAATTAAAGGTGCATTCATTATGGGTGATTCTACCCATAATGGATGCACCTTTCTCAATTTAAAAAGAAAGCCAGAGTTAGCTTACGAGGAGGTATACTTCGAGCGAATATTCTGAATTTCACGCTTAACCCACTCTGGGAACAATCGCACAGAGTTCTTGGTGTTATTCGCCTCAATTAATGCTTGCTTGACATTGATCTGTCCGTAACCGAATAGATCATCCCTTCCGGTCTCCCCTAAGTCAACAGCAGTGTTACGCATAATCTTCATGACCTCTACATTCGTAAGCAGGGGGTTAACAGAACGTATTAATGCAGCTAGCGCAGCAACATGAGGACTAGCCATCGATGTACCCGATAGAGCCGCATACTGATTATCAGGATAGGTGCTGGCAATAGTTACACCGGGAGCAGCAACATCAATATATGAGCCATAATTTGAGAATGGCGCTCGTTGCTCTTGATAGTCCGTCGCTCCTACAGCAAATACTTCTGGATATGCCGCTGGATATCCAGGCTGATCCGTATTATCGTTACCACTTGCTGCTATAAGTACGACATCTTTGTCGAAGGCATATCGAATTGCATCATGCAGGAACTCAGCCTGTGCATAGTTGCCCAAGCTCATATTTATAATTTTGGCACCATGATCCGTAGCCCAAATAATACCTTGAGCGACTGAATAGGTAGTCCCAGCTCCTGTTTGATCCAATACCTTTATAGGCATTACCTTATCGTACCAAGTCATGCCGGCAACACCCTCTAAATTATTCACAGTAGCGGATATGACACCTGTTACATGTGTGCCATGCCCTACATCATCAATGGGTTCCTCCTCTGGCTGAATAATATTCAGTCCTGTTACTAACCTCCCCTGCAAATCAGGATGATTTAGATCCGTACCTGTATCAAGTACGGCTATGATGATATCTTCATTACCTTTCGATATTCCCCAGCCCTCAATGGTTTGAGTTATTGGCAGATTCCATTGATGAGGAGAGTATAAATCATCATTGGGCATCAACTCAGCATTAGTCATGTAATAATAATGAGGCTCAACATATTCCACATTATCGACTTTCTTGAAGTAGGCGATCATCTGTTCAGCAGTCAGCTTATGTGATTCGAATACATACGTATAGCCCAGCTTCTTAGTGGAAGAAGAGTGTATGGCATGTTTAATCTTCGCCATCGTGGCTTGATTTGGAGTAGCTTGAAATTTAACTACAACCTGCTCTTTGTGATAATGACTGACACCAGCGTTCTCTTCGCCGTTATCGACTCTGATATCTCGCTGTGTATCCGAATCAACGGACTCCACACGATAATTTCCTTCGGCTGGATAAGGGACTAAGCGTAAATTTTTTTTCTGCTGGTCTTGTATTTGATCTAGAATGGATTGTTTAATTACACCCATAAGACCGCCACCCTCAAGCTCAGGAACTGCTAAGGCCATGTAATGATTCTGACCAATCTGAATACTAGGTGAATGATACGGTTTTCCGTTCTCGAGAGCTTGTTTAGCCTCGGCCTGATAGGGCTCTAGTTTCTCCTGTATACCAGAAGGATAGGAACCCGAGCTTATCACTTGTTGATGCTTAGGATTTGACCATGTTACAGAGAGCATATGAGGATGTTCCGCTCTAAGCTGTTGCAGCTTGTCCTTCACTTCAAGCTCTGTGTTGTGATGTAGATCGAGCAATAATCGATTAAAGTCTCTCTTACATTGCTCAAAGCATAATTCATTCGTTACGAGAATATCTTGCTCGATTAAACTGACTTTCTGAGCAGTTTCATAGCGTGGATGCTTATGAGCTAAGTCCTGTTGTTGCTCCTCTGTTGGATATATCATATATCCGATTCCAATTAGAAGTAACAGAGCAAATATCCATTTAGGTGTCCTGAATAGCATCGCATGAGCTCCTTATTACAAGATGTATTCCTCCTCTTAGCGTGGGAAGGAATGGTGGTAAATATGCATGTACTTCATGAGGTTCCTTTAGTGCATGATTTGATGCATACGATTGCGATTGAGCAAGCACTTGTTGTATATTTTGTGGTTTTTTTATGTTACGATATGAGGGTAGATTGTTTTAATGATTATTTCAGGAGGTACAACATCATGCCCTTAGACCAAACAAAACTATTATGTGAATCAACCAAAATGCAGTTAAACCATGCCATTCAAATTCTTGAAGGTTTTCTTAACAATCATTCACTTCCGAGCCTTTACACGGATCAGGATGCAGCAATGGTAGATTTTTACAAAGGTTTCTTGACCGACTTACGGCACTTACTTGTGTTCTCCGAAATATACTACGAGAAGCTTGGTGTTAGTCTTCGCAGACCTATCTTCAATGAAGAGACTGCTGGCAAAGTGTTATACGAAACCTATCACAGATGTATTAACCTTTTTTACTATCCGAAGAACGAATGCTACTCCGAAGAGGGACGTTATGCATACACGGGACAGGATGCAATTAGATTTAGGAAGAAGCCTGTGCGGGCAGTTCGGGATATTACTATGGAGATATCCAAAATTTACGAGCAACTTCGTGAAGATTTATCATATTATGAGAATGATTATGTTAACCAACGTAGACTTCAGGGTGAGAAGGTATAACTTATAAGAGTGGATTGATGAGGGGCCTGATATAATGGGGCTCCTTATTTGTGTGAATAAATGTGCTCCGACAAGGGAAACTTGTTAAGGGGGGTGATACGAATGCCGAATGTAACCTGTAGCGTAGCTAATTGTGAATATTGGAAAACAGATAACAAATGCGGAGCAGACATGATTATGATCGATATTGATGCGCATTCAAGCAGGAAATTCAATGCGGAATTTGCGGGTGAAGGCTTTGATACCGAGCACCAGGATCATGCACAACATTCTTCAAAGACGTGCTGCCACACTTTTAAAGTCAAGAAGGCTTAAGAGGAGATGAGGGCATATGATGAGCGATAATGTGGGAACAGAGAAGAATAGTGACATTGAAACGAATGCATTTACTGCGGATAATGAGGCACCCAAGTTTTATACTCAGAGTGATGAGGAGTTTGCGTCAGAGGTAGCTGATGTACGAATGACCCGAACTCAGAATGAAAAACGGAATCAGATATATACCCCTGCCAAAGAAGTAGATAAAGGAAGAGGCTGGGGTTTAACTGCAGTTGTGCTGTCGATTGCAGCGTGGTTTATCTGGCCATCCTTATTAGCACCAGCAGCAGTCATAACTGGTTTGGTAGCTTTTTTACGAGGACGAAGAGGTCTTGGGTCTGTGGCTATTGCTGTAGGGTTAATTGCATTCTTCTCCAATATGGGTAATGCTATTCTGTAAATACTTTATGACAATAAAGGCTGTCAGGTCGCATTGTGACTTGACAGTCTTTTTGCACACTCTTTAAAGACGCTTTATCTATTCATGATTAGAAATAAGTTGTAGAATATAAAGATATAGTGGGATCAGCACATGGGAGGATAAGAATAAGATGAATGTTCATCCAAGACAGCTCGAGCAATTAATAAAGCTCAAATTTATGGACAGCGTCGGTTTGTTCTCTGACCGCTCCTCTACTTCATCTGATTCACTGAATGGCACATCCGAGAATGAGTTTGTGGCTTTATTACAAGCACTCGTTGAGAGTAATAAACTCACTGAGGACTTAAATGGGTTGTCTGCTACTGGAAACATAGGCTTCTTGAACTCAAAGCTATCCAATAATTATCCATTATTGAATGTTACGGACTATGACCAACTTATACAGCAAGCCTCAGAACAATACGGTGTAGACCCGAAATTAATCCATGCTGTTATACAAACTGAATCTGGGTATAAATCTGATGCGATTTCCCGTTCTGGAGCTAAGGGCTTAATGCAATTAATGGACGCAACAGCAGCTTCTCTTGGAGTTAAGAATTCTTACGATCCACAAGATAATATTAATGGGGGTACGAAATTTCTTGCTTATCTTATGCAGAAATATGATGGCAATGAACAAGTCGCACTTGCTGCGTATAATGCTGGACCAGGCAGAATAGATAGGCTAGGAATAAGTAATGATGTACAATTACAGGAGCAATACAGTGAATTGCCTAAAGAAACTCAGAATTATTTACGAAAGGTAATGGGAATACGTAATGACGGATTGTAAAGGTTACTTCGATTTTAGTGCATCAACACCTCCATACACGGAGGTTATTGATGTTGTATCTAAGCTAATGGAAGAGTACTATGGTAATCCATCTTCGCTACATCGTAAGGGCCTTGAGGCTGAGAAGCTAATGAAACAAGCTAGGGAAGTTGTGGCAGTCTGCTTACATACAGAAGCTTCACATATTATATTCACATCAGGGGGAACCGAAGGTAATAATATCGCTATATTGGGATGTGCACGCCAATTCGCATCTAGAGGAAAGCATCTAATAACCTCCCGAATCGAGCATTCTTCGGTATACGAATGCTTCTTGCAGTTGGAGCGTGAAGGCTTTGAGGTAACCTATTTACCAGTAGATCAGACAGGCTGTGTTCGAATAGAGGATGTCATTCAAGCGATCCGGGCGGATACCATTCTTGTTTCTGTCATGCATGTCAGCAATGAGATAGGACGTATTCAGCCTATTGCTGAGATTGGTCATGTGCTAGCCAAGTATCCACGCATTCTATTCCACGTCGATGCCGTTCAGAGTGCGGGGAAGCTGCCCATCCATCCAGAGCAAGCAGGCATAGATTTATTAACGCTATCAGCACATAAATTTCATGGTCCTAAAGGTGTAGGGATTCTATATCGACGTCCTAGTATTCGTCTTACTCCTGTCTTGTTCGGTGGAGGGCAGGAGTTTGGACTACGCCCAGGTACAGAGAATGTTCCGTTAATCGTAGGGATGGCAAAAGCATTAAGGATTGGTACCGAGAAGCGCGCTGCGAATTTGCTTTATGTAACTGAGCTCAGACAATACTTAGTTGACCAGCTTAAACAAGTGCAAGGATTAATATTAACTGGCTCTCAAGATACGGAGCAGATGCTTCCGCATATTGTACACTTCTGTCTTCCCGAAATTAGATCTGAGGTATTCGTGCACGCGATGGAGTCTGCTGGTTTGTATGTCTCCGCTCAATCTGCATGTGCAGCAGGAGAGAATATGCCGAGTAGAACACTATTAGCTATGGGTTACGAGCATGATTTAGCTAAGTGCGGTATTCGAATAAGTCTCTCTCCTATGCATTCTAAGGACAATATACATGGATTATCAGTATCCATATCTAACACTATAGATCAATTAATACGTAAATGAGGTGGAAGTAATCAAATATCCAATAATAATGGTTCGAATGGGTGAACAGACGCTTAAGGGACGTAACCGTCATCGATTTGAACGTGCGGTGCTTGAGCATCTCCGATGGCGATTAGAAAGCCACCCCCAAATTCAGTTCGAAGCTAGCTATGGTCGATTATATATTCATCTGAATGGTGAACCTTACTCAGAGGTTGCCGAACAAATTTCACGGACGTTCGGTATCTTCTCGTATAGTCCTGTATCACGTTGTGAGCTAAGCCTAGAAGCTATCCGTGAAGCATCACTTTATCTAATGAATAGTCTTAAGCATAAACCTACTTCGTTTAAAGTTTCTGTCCGAAGGGTGAACAAAGCTTTCCCGCATGATTCCCAAGCTATGAATAACTTGGTAGGTGGATTTATCCTTCAAGCAATCGACAATCTATCGGTTAATGTTCACGACCCCGAGGTGGAATTGCGGATTNNGGAGCGGCACGCTTATATATTCAGCGAGAGTGTAACGGCATTAGGTGGTTACCCATCTGGCACGAATGGTAAAGCGATTGTCATGCTGTCCGGTGGAATAGATAGCCCTGTAGCAGGATGGTTAGCCTTGAAGCAGGGATTAGAGCTGGAGGCTATTCACTTCCACAGCTTCCCTTACACTAGTGAGAGAGCACAGCAGAAGGTAACAGAGCTAGCGGAGCAGCTCTCATGCTATTCGCGAAGCATTGTACTTCATATGGTGCCATTCTCTGATATTCAGCTCCGTCTAAAGGAATTAGGTAATGAGACCTTATTAATTACTCTAATACGCCGGGCTATGCTTCGTATCACTACGCTATTGGGAGAGCAACGAGCATGTAAAGCAATCATTACAGGTGACAGCTTAGGTCAGGTGGCGAGTCAGACATTACCAAGTATGACAGTAGTCGAGCAGGCAGCTGGGCTGCCCATTCTCCGTCCATTGATCATGATGGATAAACAAGAGATAATAGCTAAAGCAAGAATGATTGGGACCTTTCCCATCTCTATCCAGCCCTATGAGGATTGCTGTACTTTATTCGTTCCGAAATCTCCGAGTACAAATCCGAATATCGCTATAGTTGAACGTTTAGAGCACCGAGCGACATGGTTACAAGGTGCTATAGAAGAGGCGATCCGTGAATCAATAGCAGTTACAATAACGGATCGAATGACTCACCAAGCCGACACCTACTTCTAGCCTATTATCCCAATAACTGATTGTACTGTTTCGGTGGCATGAATTGCCAAGTTTGTCCGTATACATTACAATTGGAGGGTGGGATAAATGGAAGAAGGATTAGTATTATTCTTGAAAATTATGATCATCAATATTGTGCTTAGCGGGGATAATGCTGTTGTTATTGCCATGGCGAGCAAGAATTTACCATTACATCAACGGAAAAGTGCTGTAGGATGGGGCTCCTTCGGAGCAGTAGCGCTTCGATTGATACTAACAGTTGGAGCTGTGTACTTGTTAAGCATCCCTTATTTGCAAGCGATTGGCTCTGTTTTATTAATGTACATTGCAATTAAATTACTAGTTGAGGTTTCAGGGGAAAAGCATATTCGTGAAGCTACTTCACTAGCGGGAGCTGTCCAGACAATCATTATTGCAGATTTTATTATGAGTCTGGATAATGTTCTTGCAATTGCAGCGGTAGCCAAAGGGAATACAGCCTTGATCATTATTGGGATCGGATTAAGCATACCCTTAATCATATGGGGGAGCACCATAATCATGAGCGTGCTAGATCGTTATCCGGTATTCATATATGTTGGTGCTGCTATTCTTGGATATACCGCGGGTGAGATGGTGCTGAACGATGAGAAGGTAGGCCCATTGCTTGAGAATGCTCATCATGATTTACATTGGATTATTCCGATAAGTGGTGTGATTCTGGTTATTACTTCAGGGCTAATCAAGCTATTTCTCATTAGTAGAAGAGTGAGGTCGCAATAATCACAAGTGCTCTGGGAGAGGGACGGGATGACAATGAATAGGAGCTCTTATGTTAGTGGGATGGTCATAATTCTTGTGGGTATCTTTCTATTATTAGGTAAAATCGGAGTCTTTGATTTCATCGGGAGTATGATATGGCCAGTCTTTGTTCTAATACCAGGACTATTCTTTCATTTCCTTTTCTTCTCCAAGGGTGTATCATCGGGGATTCTAATTCCAGGTGGAATTCTAACTGTGATTTCATTCATGTTCTTTTACTGTAATGCATTGGGTTGGGATTCGATGAGATATTTATGGCCTGGTTTTATTATGTCAGTTGCCATTGGATTATTCGAAACATACTTCTTCGATCCCAACAAACCAAGGGCAGCTTTTATTGGATCGGCAATTCTGGCTACGATCTCTGCGGTGTTTTTTAGCTTTACGTTATTATTAGCAAGTGGAATATATTTTGTAGCTATTGGACTCATTGTACTCGGATTACTCCTAGTTAGAAGGAAGCCCAATAATTAACATGGAGCTCAAGGGACTACAAACATTGACGAAATCCTATTAATGGGAGTATAATTGTTGTAAATGTCCAGCGTCGGCATCTTATGCCTGACGCTTTTCTGTGATTATCGGACAATATAATCGGAATAGGAAGGGAATTACCACAAATGCATCCAAGGAATAAGATTCGTAACATTGCAATTATTGCGCACGTCGATCATGGTAAGACAACGCTTGTAGATCAACTCCTTCAACAATCGGGTACATTCAGAGCGAATGAAGCAGTTCAAGAACGGGCAATGGACTCCAATGATTTAGAACGTGAACGAGGCATTACCATTCTAGCTAAGAATACTGCGATTAATTATAAAGAATATCTTATTAACATCGTGGATACCCCAGGTCATGCGGACTTTGGTGGCGAGGTTGAACGGATAATGAAGATGGTAGATGGAGTGCTGTTAGTCGTTGATGCATTCGAAGGATGTATGCCTCAGACGAAATTCGTATTGCGTAAAGCACTAGAACAGAACCTAATCCCAGTTGTAGTACTGAACAAAATTGATCGTCCTAATGCAAATCCAGAGGATGTCGTGGATCAGGTGCTCAATTTATTCATAGAGCTAGGTGCGAATGATGATCAATTGGATTTCCCTGTTGTATATGCATCTGCATTGATGGGTACTTCTGGCGAGACTCCAGAAACGTTAGAAAAGAATATGCAAGCTGTTTATGAAACAATTGTTCAGAATATTCCTGCACCTACAGAGAGCCCAGACGAGCCATTACAATTCCAAGTGGTATTAATGGATTACAATGATTACCTAGGTCGTATTGGTATCGGACGCGTCAACAGAGGCACTATCTCTCAAGGACAATCGATAGCAGTAATTGCCCAAGACGGCAAGGTAAAGTCAGCGCGTATTGAGAAGCTATTCGGCTTCCAAGGCTTGAAGCGTATTGAAATTGAGAAGGCTGGCGCGGGTGATATTATCGCGGTTGCTGGAATTAGAGAAATTAATATTGGCGAAACCTTAACAGATCCCGCCCATTTAGAGCAGCTTCCTGTTATTGTTATTGACGAGCCAACCATGCAAATGACATTCTTGGTGAACAATGGACCATTCGCAGGTAAGGAAGGCAAGTGGGTAACATCACGCAAGCTCTCAGAGCGTTTATTCCGCGAATTAGAAACAGATGTGAGTCTTCGGGTAGATGCAACCGATAGCCCAGATATGTTCATCGTATCCGGTCGTGGTGAGCTTCATCTAGGTATCCTGATTGAGACCATGAGACGTGATGGTTATGAGATGCAGGTTTCAAAGCCTGAGGTTATTATTAAAGAGGTAGACGGTGTTAAGATGGAGCCGCTTGAGCGTCTTCTTATAGATGTGCCTGAAGAACACACGGGCTCTGTAATGGAGAGCTTAGGCTCACGAAAAGCAGAGATGGTCAATATGATTAATAATGGTGCGGGTCAAGTGCGTTTGGAATTCTTGATTCCTGCTCGCGGATTAATTGGTTATCGCACACAATTTCTTACATTGACTCGTGGTTATGGTGTTATGAATCATGCATTCGATTGCTATGCACCTTACTTTGGCGCTGATCTTGGCGGTCGTCGCGAGGGCGTATTGATTGCAAGTGAGAATGGAGTAGCCACTCTATACGGAATCTTAGGTATTGAAGATCGTGGAACATTATTCGTTCTACCAGGTACTGAGGTATATGAAGGAATGATTGTAGGCGAGCATACTCGTGAGAATGATATCATCGTGAACATCTGTAAGGAGAAGCAATTAACGAATGTTCGATCTGCAACAAAGGAAGATACGGTAAGAATGAAAACTCCACGTGCGATGTCCCTAGAGCAAGCACTAGAGTATCTGAATGATGATGAGCTATGTGAAATCACTCCTAAGTCGGTTCGTCTTCGCAAGAAAATTCTTAACAAGAGTGAACGTGAGAGAGCTGAGAAGAACCGTAAGGCATCGGTAACTATATAAATTTGTTCACACATCAGAATGCAAATAACTTATTCTGATAAGTAACGGGAAACGTCATAGACGGCATAGCCGTTTACTGGAAGGATGTTGCTGGTCATGGGTTTGAATGATTGGTTCGCTGACCATCTATGGGTCACTTATTGTCTGATATTTGTATTCACCGCATTTGTTTACAACAAGGTATTCCGTGTTAAGAAGTTGCCAATCTTGAAGGAATTGGTTGTCTATTTAATGATTGGAGCAGGCTCGTTTATGCTGCTCCTTTTTCAGGTTGATGCGCGTTTACCAATAGTTCCCAGTTTGTTTGTTGCGATTGTGATGATGCTTCTATATCGCGGAAGAGTGCTATTTACATCTTGGAGGAATAAGGGTCAGAAGGATCGATCGAATTGAGGTCTCGCTCTGGAATGATGCTCAATTGATTTGGTTAACACAGATGAAACAATAGCTTAATGATGGATATTGTGTAATCATGATGAGGGAGGTTTGAGATCTA
Organism: Caryophanales bacterium UBA4100; assembly: GCA_002383285.1. GTDB lineage: Bacteria > Bacillota > Bacilli > Paenibacillales > UBA4045 > UBA4045. The sequence continues at coordinate 10,146 of DFXU01000083.1, read as the reverse complement.
GTGAGACTAGAAGATGCACTCTTCAATTGGCTTCAGATTAAGACCGTTGCAACGGCAAGGCCGGAAGATTTATCTGCTAAGAACACTGTGGATTTCTTCGAAGAAATTCTTCGTGAAGACTATAATTTGATTGATATTCGAATGGAATCTGTAGGTGATGATCTCCTACAAGTATGGTATGAACTTGATGGGTCTACCCATAAGAAATCATTCGATCGTGAAATGACTGAGCAATTACTTCATGATATTAATGCTAATCCTCGTTATAATGAATGAAAAGTGGTGCGTAGTATCAATAACAACGAGATGAATACAGAACTAAATAATGCTAAATTACCGAATAGAAATCAGAGACCGCTAAATAAGAGACGTATGCATCCTCTACTCAAGTTTATTATGATTATTGGATTACTACTTGTATTAGCTGGGGCAGCATATGCTGGCTACCTTTACTTCAAATTTGATAATATGCTTGGTGACATTAGCGATGCTATGACAGGTGATGATGATAAATCAGCGCAAGAGCCCAAGGTAATTCTATTGCTAGGGCTAGATACAAGAGAGGAAACACGCAGCTTGAATACCGATGTGATTATGGTTGCTGCGTTAAATCCGAAGGATAAATCTGTTTCGATTCTGTCGGTGCCTAGAGATCTTTATATGAAACCGGATGGTTACAAGGCCAGGAAAGCTAATGCTTTCTATTCCATTGCAGAACGTCAGAATAAGCAGCCCTCTGAGGAATTGGTTAAAGAGCTGTATGGTAATTTTCTAGATATCCCTATTGATTACGTCACCGTTATTACATTCAAGACATTCGAGGATATCATTGATGAGCTTGGGGGTATTGAGGTTGATGTTGATATGAATATGTGTTATATCGATACAGCAGATGGTACGAATATTCAATTGAAGAAGGGCGTACAGAAGCTCGATGGTAAGAATGCTCTTGATTTTGTAAGATATCGTCATTCATCTCGCAAATGTGAAGTGCGTACAGCCGAATCCAGTGATTCAGAGCGAAATGAGCGACAGCATATCGTTCTAAAGGCAATGGTGGATAGAATGACATCAGTAGGCGGCATATTGAAGCTTGGTGATGTGTTCGATGCGGTTGGTAACAATCTAAAAACGGATACACCCAAAAACCAGCTGAGAAGTCTCATTCTCGCCTATGCAACAATGAAGAAGGAGAATATAACATTCATCCCCCTCCATGGTGAATGGAGAAGCCCATATATTCGAGTGGAGGATTCCGACATGGAAGCAGCGAAGCAACAGCTTAGAGCTGCATTGACTGATGATCCTTCGGCAAACTCTGGAACACCATAGCTTGCTGTGATATAATTAGGGCGTGAATATCATATAATAAGCAGGGAGGCTTGATCAGATGAATGAATTGCTGACAGCATTGCCAGAGGAGCTTTTCACGCTACTGCAGAAAGAAGCTTTCGTTCTATTAGGAACGATCGACTCAGAGACGAATGGCCCTGCTAGTAATGCGATCTCCTGGCTCTATGCGGAGGACAAAGGAAAACTGCGATTTGCGGTCGACCACCGTTCGCGACTAATCAATAATATGAAACAGCAATCTCAGGTGACGGTTACATGCTTTGGTGCAGGAAGTGTTTACACCATATATGGTAAGGCTGCCTTAGTGACCGAATCATTGACAGATGTTCCGTTTCAATTAAGCTGCTTTGAAATCACAATCGATACAGTGAGAGATGCTATGTTCTATGGAGCTAGAATTTCGACTGCACCTGAATACGAGAAAACATACGACAAACGTGCTGCGGAAAAGTTGGATAATCAAGTATTCGCGAGCATGAAAAAAGCCTAGTTATGGTTACATAACTAGGCTTTTTTTTACATATCGAATTAGTAAGCTTCATACATTTATTCTGATATGTCTTGATTCTGATTTTGGGGGTCTTCAATGTCTCTAGGTAGCTGTGGGATGATACGTCCGAAGATATCAGCTAATTCCTGAGTAAAGCCGCTAACAGGATGACCATTCTTAATGTCAGTATTCATCTCTCGAAGTCGATTGCCTATATCGATATCGGCTGTAACAATGGCATGAATGCCCACGGGATCCTTACGAAGTGCTTCAGCTACTGAATATTTAATTGTTCCTACACGTGCACGTTCTAAATTTCCTGACACATTAATTCCCACTATAGCCGTATCACCTATGACTACACAATTGGCTTCAGTTACATCTGGTACTGACTTAGCCAGCTCCTCTAGGCGCTCTGCAACTTCGTTATTATTATTGATCTCAGGTTTTGGTGGTATAGACTGTTGCACACGAACCTTCTGATTTTGATTACCGGGGGAGGAGGATTCATTAGGGTTAGCATTCGTACAACCGGCCACCAGTGCAATTGCAAAGAAGAATACAACGAAAAATCGCATGACAATCGTCCTTTCTATACTTTCCTTATCTCATTATGGTTTCCACTCTCAAGGTTTTTATGTATTTGAAACTAGTTCGAGTAATTTATTCGATGAGGGAGGAATTAATATGAAGAAAATCTACGTTCTGGATACGAATGTTCTTCTCCATGACCCGCTTTCAATCATCTCTTTTGAAGACAATGATGTTGTAATTCCGGCAGTTGTATTAGAGGAAATCGATTCATTCAAGAGAAATATGGATGAGGTAGGTCGTAATGCGCGATATGTATCTAGATTATTAGACCAGCTACGAGAAAAAGGACATCTTCATGATGGTGTACCCTTGGATAATGGGGGATCCCTTAAAGTTGAATTAAACCATCGTTGTTATACACGGACCCAAGAATTGTTCGGTGAGATGACAAATGACAATCGAATTCTTGCGGTAGCGTTAAACTATCTTCTCGAGGAGCAGGATAAGAAAGCAGCTAAGAAGAAATCGAAGCCGGTTATTCTTGTTAGTAAGGATACATTAGTTAGAATTAAGGCGGATGTAATGGGCATTCCAGCCGAGGACTATAGAACTGATAGAATCGTATCCTCGGATGATGTATACCTCGGGAATGTAACCTTGCATGTTCACCCTGGTATTATAGATGAGTTTTATTCTAATCGGTGGCTTCCAGTTAAGCAGCTTGAATACAATTTTCGTCCGAATGAATTTGTTATACTGAAGGATGAGCTGGGGACAACCAAATCAGCGGTCTTGAAGGTGAACAAAGAAGTTACTAAGTTGGAGCCATTGTTCCTTAGTAATGAACCAGTATGGGGAATCAGCGCTCGCAATGTGCAACAAAGAATGGCACTCGAGTTAATGCTTAATGATGATATACCCATCGTTACCTTAACGGGGCGTGCTGGTACCGGCAAAACATTAATCGCACTTGCAGCCGGCTTACTAAAGGTTGAGGATGAGCACAAATATAAGAAGCTGTTGATTGCTCGCCCTGTAGTTCCTATGGGGAAGGATATAGGCTACTTACCTGGGGAGAAGGAAGAGAAGCTCCGTCCATGGATGCAACCGATCTATGATAATCTTGAATATCTATTCGATACGAAGAAGCCAGGTGATATTGAGAAAATTCTTGTGGGGATGGGAAGTATACAAGTGGAGGCTCTTACCTATATTAGAGGGCGCTCTATTCCCGGACAATTCATCATTATCGATGAAGCGCAGAATCTTACTAAACATGAATTAAAAACAATTGTCTCAAGGGTCGGGCAAGGAAGTAAGATAGTACTGCTTGGTGACCCAGAACAGATCGATCACCCATACCTTGACTCTGCTAGCAATGGATTAACGCATGTAGTTGAGCGTTTCAAGGATCAGTCGATTAGCGGGCATGTTACCCTAGAGAAGGGTGAACGGTCACTGCTGGCACAGCTTGCTACAGAATTATTATAAAATTGCTTGCTGAGACCGTTAGAGATGCTATTCTAACGGTCTTTCCCTGTTCTATTCAAGCTTGAACGTACATTGATATGCTTTCGCAATGCCGGAGAAGCATTGTTGCAGATGTTTCTCCGCAACATAGTAATTACTATTCCCCACAGAGAAGCTTGCTATAAGATGTTCATCCAATTGTGCTAATGCCATTGCGTAATCTTCAGAATCTACTAGCGAATGGCTAAAGGAAAATAGGACAAGCGCATCCTCATATAGAAAGGTATTACCAGAGAGAGTTGTGAAACCGAAATCCTTATAGTGGGCCTTTAAAACGGCAGAATTCGGAACATGTAATAGAGGCATTGTTTCGAATAGAATGTTGTATTGTTCGAGAATTTCGACAATTGGCGGCAATTGCTGCATCTGTTCAATGATTAATAATTCTTTCTCACGATCGAAGATATTGGCTTTTGTTGCTAGAGCCTTAATGACCTGGGCGTAGAAGCCTGGTAGCTTACCTTCGGGTAACTGCATAATAACTGCAAATTTTCGCATACAATATCTCCTTAAAGTTACTCATTTTATTTTTGTGTTTGGGTTATACGTTTGGATGCTTTTTTGTTACTATAAAGATATCAATATGCAGGTAGAGGTGAAGTACTCTTGTCCAGTAGAAAGAACGGCATTATCTTCATAGCGATAGTATTCCTCTGTTTCTTACTCCTGACTCAACTCATGGGTGATCAAGCTCAGAATACACCAACTGTACAAAACCATGAGCAAGAAAGAAGCTCGCCGATTGATCCGAATATCATTCAAGGTAATGAGACGATAGAACTGACAGCAACGGTATTCATGCAACTAGAGGAATTCAAACTGATGTCAGAATGGAATGAAGAATTTCAGCAGTTACATCCTGGGACTACAATCACAATAACCAATTTAGCTTATGAACAATCATACCTTTACTTGAAGGAGCAAGCAAAGTCCGGTCAGGGTTCAGATATCATGATGCTTGATAATAATTGGATAAGTGAATTCGCAGCCAGAGGATATCTGTCTCACAGAGCCAGTGATTTCACTCCTAGCGATATTGGATCTACCCACAATCAAGTCTTAGCACAGACTGAATGGAATGGTTATACATGGGCTATTCCTCATTCTATCGATCCGTATATTATTGTTTGGAATCCATCGCTGATTCATGGAGAGAGTGACATACCTAAGACTATAGATCAATGGCAGACTCTTCATGATTCACTTCTATTGAATGATCCAAATTACGAGGGTATTTACGTGAATGGTAATGATGAGCAAGCTTTTATATCATTGATCATGGCCTTTCGAGGGAATTGGTCTGAGGAAATAGAACAGATGTACACTCTTAAATCGGATCAAGATATACACTTGCTCGAGCAATTAATGACCTCTGAGATAGCAGATAATAAGGATGGGTTAAGAAAGCCATTGGTACATATGGATTCGTATACGTCGAATGAATACTGGGAGAAGTTCGCCAATAACCAATTCGCTGCTATGGTAGTGCCCCTCTCAGAATGGATGGTTCACAAGAATAGCGAGGAATACATCTCAGTGAGTCTATTAAGCGGTGATACACAGGATGCAGGACTCTGGTTAGCTGGAAGCAGTTATGCTGTTTCTTCACAGACACTTCATCAAGAGATGGCATACAATTGGATTAATTGGATGACGAATTTGAATCATCAGATTCAGACGATGAGTGTGACCTATAAGCTACCTGCGGGTGTAACAACGTTGGATTCGAATAGCTTTCTAAACCTGCCTTATCCTGAGATACTAAGTAAGGCCGTTGAAAAGGGCAGAACTTGGGGGCGAGATCCTCAATTATCAGTGAAGTTGAATATTCTGAGACAGGAAATGAGTAGTCTTGTCAAGGATCCTTCATTGTTTAACGAATGGAATGAACAATTGGAGCAATCTTGGGAGCAGATGAACAACAAGGCTAAAAACTAATGGTCAATTCAATTAATAGCTCCCCAGCTGTTTGTGTTACTGCGGTCGCTTCCAATGAACCTGAGAAATTCTTGGGATAGAAGGTCATATTGAATTGCTTCTGCATATCATTACGAGTTGTGTCGGGTAATGCGAAATCATTGTATATTAAATCATCGAGCATGAATCGAAGTGCATTCTCGGGATCATTCTCAATACTATAATGACCATTAATCATGATATTGGTCTGATCATTACTACCTTGAATCGATATATGCTCACTAGTTATTGTATACACAAATTGCTCGAAGATCGGATTCTTACTGCGCAAGAATGAATTTAGCTGATCATCTTTAATGTGAAAAATAAACTTTGTGCCATCCTGTTCTAAACTATCTTCATTCTCAGCAATATAATCGGGCAGCTCAATCATTGCTTCAGACATAGCCTTTAGGAATTGTTGGAAGAGCGGAAGGCCTTCTTTGTGCCAAGCTACACTGAGTGCATCGATCTGCTTTATGATTTCTTCCTTATTATCCAACTCTGCAAGTTTATTATCCAACTGCTCTTGAAGCTGAACTACACGTATGCGTTGAGCTATGAATTGAGCTTTAAGTAATCTAAGCTCTGATTGTGTTAAGGAGAGGCTCTCATTCAAGCTCTTTAACTCTTGGTATGCAATTTGATGCTTCTGTAATGCTTTCTGATCATGATCAACGATCGATTGTAGATATTGATATGCAATGATTGCGTCGGAGAAGCTCTTTGAATTTAATAACAATAACCATAGACCATCTCGCTCACCCATATAAAAGGAACGCAGCACTCTACCTGCATGAATTCGAGCTGTATCTACATGCTGCAATTGTTTAACAATGGACTTTTCCGTATCGATAATACGTTCGGCAATCTCCTGCTCCTCCGAAGTTAAGCGGGTAATTTCTCGATCGATTTCGGAGATGGTTAAGCTCTCCTCAAGTAATTTTCGAGTTTCCTCAACCGTCAGCTCAGCTCGGATAGTCGTTGTAAAGCTTAACCACAGGATAGAGACTATGATGCTCGCTACAATTATTTTCTTCGAGTAAATCTTCATAGTACCCTCCATCTCCCAATAATAAGCTCACATTATGGATTTTGATTAGCTGACATTCTATCAAGGATGTCAGTAAATGGTTTAGTGTTCGTAGGGATTGGTTGGGTGAAGGGTGGGTTTTGATTAATATCATCATACCGATTGACCAGATCAACAGACCACGTCTTAGCCTCATCCGTTACAGTAATATCCACAACCATTTGAGTTTCTCGAACAAAGCCAGCCTCATCTAATTTCATTAGTAATGTTAATGGATGATTTAACTTCAGCTGATTACTATCTTCGATCGAATTGCTGTGACTTGTTTGACTTAAATTCTGTTCCCATCGCTCTTGAATGTGAGGTTGAATATAGCCTGCTTCACTTAATTGAGTAATAATACCTGGTAAGGTTGAATACCAAATGTCGATAGCTTCCTCTATTTGCTTCTGCTCTAGAGTAATGCTAATAGTTCGGAAGTCCGCACCAGATTCACTGATTTCTTCAAACCTCTTAGGGTTGATTGCGCTAATGATATCGTGGAAGATCGAAGAAGATAATTGACCTACACCGCTAATTTGTTCAGTGGACAATGGATTGTCAGCACCGGACAACTCACTTAGCTGATTTAGATCAATTTCATAATACTGTTTCTCTTCATTAATCGCTGGAATATGTATGTACATTTTGTTATCCTGTATGAGCATCGGAATGTCTATGGCTTGGTTTGATCCTTGAGGAGTCAGCTTCAGCGCTAGCTCCATTCTAACAGGTTCAATGCTTGCGACACCCTCCCACGTCAATTGACCATTCGTAATCATCGTCAACAGTCCAGCTGTCAATGGATTCGTACTCCAGCCTGCTGTTGGGCTTTCGAGTGATAGATCGGCCGACCCACTGAATCGATAATTGTTCATCTCAGTGTGCTTGGCCAGTGCCTTCTGAACATCTAATTGTAATTGCTCCCCATCCCCGCAACCAACAACAGTAATGGCTAGGATAACAAGCGTGATAAGCATAGTATACGTTCGAATCATAATTGTGTGAACCCCTTTGATGGTCTGATTTCTATTCATTATAACGGTTTGTTACTACTTTGTCTAAGGAGGTAAGGCTGCTTGAACGCATTCGAATTGTTGGGAGAAAGTCGACTTGTAGAACATATTATTGCGTCAATTGAGCAAGCTCAACACCGCTCCATATCTTTTTATGACTACATGAACATGTGCTTGTATCAAGATGGAATTGGTTATTACATGAAACCAGAATCCAAGATTGGCAAGGAGGGTGATTTTTATACTAGTTCATCAATTGGTCCATTCATGGGACAGATGCTAGCTGCTCGATTTGCGCAATATAAGGCGGAGAATAACGGAAGATTGTTACATAGCATAACAGAATGGGGAAGTGGAACAGGTAAACTTGCGCTGCAAATCCTTAATGAGTTACAGATCGTATATCCCGAAGTATATAACCACATCACCTACGACATGGTTGAGGTGAGTCCCTACCATCAGGCTATACAACGAGAATTGCTTGACGCTCACATACATAAGGTGCGATTTATTGATGAAGATAGCTGGTGGCAAACGCCGCCATTACAAGATGCGATTATATTCTCGAATGAGCTATTGGATGCATTTCCTGTGCATCTGCTCAAGAAGAATAATGGTTGTTATCAAGAGGTGTATGTAACCTATGAACAGTCAACGGGTCAGTTTGTTGAAGTGCTTCGCCCTATCGCCCATGATGAGCTCTACGCATACTTGGAGCGATTTCAAATTAATGGTGCTGAAGGGCACACCATGGAGGTTAATTTAGCATCAGAGGCGTGGATACGTCGCATAGGTGCTAAGCTTCGATCAGGTATGCTTGTAACCATAGATTATGGTGATGAGGCAGCGGAACTATTCGGAGCTCATCGGCATAAGGGTACACTCATGTGTTACCATCAGCATATTGCACATGATAATCCCTACATACATGTAGGAAATCAAGATATTACATCGCATATTAACTTTACATCATGTATACAAGCTGGCATTGAATCGGGATTGATTCCTACCTCCTATCAGACGCAGAGACAATTTCTAATTGATCAAGGAATTCTATCGAAATTGCAGGATCATATGACAACAGATCCGTTTAGTCCTGTAGCTAAGAGTAATCGAGCTATCAGGCAATTATTGCTAGGGGATACAATGAGCGAACTATTCAAAGTGTTAATTCAACATAGAAAAGGTGACTAGACCGTTCAGGTCTAGTCACCTTTTCTATGTATCCATGATTATATAGGTAGCTCAAGCTCGAAGAATGACCAGTAGGTAATTCCCAAGAAGGCTAGCACCATGTAACCCCAGAACAGTAACATGTATGTCTTCTCCTTCAGGTTCATATATCCTAACAACATAAAGGCAGCTGTCTGGAAGAAGAACAATAATGCCATCTGTACCATACCTCCGGCTAACGCCATCAATGCGGTTACCAATGTCCAGAAGCCAAGTACCCTAAACATGCGTGACATGCAACATCCACCTTTCGTAAGGTTCCCTACAATCTATAGAACATTATAACGTCTGTTACCTATAGTTGTAAATGTAGATTAGTGACGATATTGTAAAATCTTCTTCAAGTGCATAGGTATGAGTTTTGGTGAATATGGAAATAAAAAGTAGTATGAAAATAGATTCTATGATTTCTATCAAGCGCATAGAGTTATATAGGAACAAAGTGTCAAATTGCCTATTACCGTAAGGATTTGAAAGGAGGATCGCTAATATGTCTGCAATCAGGCAAGATGCATGGAGTGCGGATGACGATCTAATATTGGCCGAAGTGACCTTGCGTCATATTCGTGAAGGTGGAACTCAGCTGAGAGCTTTTGAGGAGGTTGGCGAGCGTATTGGACGAACAGCCGCCGCTTGTGGCTTTCGATGGAATAGCTGTGTACGCAAAAAATATGAGGCCGCAATCCAAATCGCCAAATCGCAAAGACAGAAGCGTAATAAGAAGCTAACCTTAGTTACAGTAAGCTCAACAGGTATGACGGATTTCGAGGAGACAAATCAAGTAAAGACAGATAGTGCTGATGATGCGATATCGATTGATAGGGTCATTCGTTTTCTCCGCCAATGGAAAGGCACTTATCAGGAAATGAGCAGGCAAATTCGAGTATTAGAGAAAGCGCTTAAAGAAAAAGAGGATGATCTCATACACCTGAAGAAAGAAAATGAAAGATTGTCAGGTGAAG
>DFXU01000109.1 GCA_002383285.1 Caryophanales bacterium UBA4100 | reverse complement strand
TAGTCGGGTTTTCCGCCTATCTCGCTCGCCCGCACTCGTATCCCGCCACAGTTAGTCGCTTTTTCCGCCAATCTTGCTCCCACGCACCCGTATCCTGCCACAGTTAGTTGGTTTTTCCGCCTATCTCGCTCCCACGCACCGGTCTAATCCTACTCACTTGGCTCGATACAGTAGAGCGACCGCCCTCTCAGTAATCATGAATTCGTGGCATCTGGTAATACCCCCACCAACGGCTTGGATTAACCCTTTTGCCTCTAATTCACGCAATACTTTTCTGCTAGCCTCCCTCTTCACTACCAGCCAATCACACACATCAGCTGTTCGAAAAGGTTTGTTTCTTAATAAGGCACACCGAATGACCTCCCGTTCGTATACGGGTAGAAGGTATAAACCAGAGCCTTCGGCATTACCCGTACGTCCAATCAGTTCGTATAGGTTCCTTTGGCAGAAATCCGGCTTTTTCTCCAACTCGTCCCTACTATAGGGAAAGTATATATAACCCAGTGTTGCAACTGAACGTGCACGTGCACGCTCGAATGAGAATCGATCCCTCGAGATCATCTCAGCATGAGTGACATAATGATCCTCTTCAAACGCTACCCTGAGCATTGGGTGAAACACATCCGCATATATCTTCACACCTGATAAGCTTATCATCTCATACTCTAATATCAGACCCTCTAGTGTACCTAATACCGGCAATATCACTTTATGCAACAGCTTCTTGGTACCGGTCAAATCCCTTTGTAGCATCTCCAGCCTCTGACCCCCTGCACTGGAAACCTGCTTCTCCCAGAACTTTACATACTCCCTCTCGAACATCTAAAGCACCTCCTTAGAATAATAAAACGCCGCTAACTCCGATAAAAGGAGCGAGCGGCGTGTGCTTCACGCGCAATCGTATTGATATGTGTTAGAATACCAAATTACCTGTAAATTGGCAATGAGCAGTGTATGAATATACTAAGCTACATTAATGACAACCACTTTTTACTTAGCCAGTTATACTCAATAGATACTCATAATATAGTTACTCAACGACCCTTCTTCAATAAATCCCTAATCTCCTCAAGCAACAACTGATCCTTGGTAGGAGATGGCACAACAGCTGGCTTTGCTTCTTCCTTGCGTTTCATCCTATTAATGAATTTGACGAACAAGAAGACGGAGAATGCAATGATGAAGAAATCAATAACTGACTGAAGAAAAGCACCATATTTGATTATCGCTTCATCGTATGTATACTCCAATCCAGCCACATTCACCCCACCAGAGATGATTCCAAAGATCGGCATGATCATATCATTCACAACGGATGTGACAATCTTCCCAAATGCCAAACCGATAATAACTCCAACAGCTAGATCAATTACATTGCCCTTGAATGCGAATGCTTTAAATTCCTTCCACATCGTGATTCCACCATTCATGTAAATTAATGTTTATGTATAAAGTTATTGTTCCCAGGAAGAAAGGAGCTCTCAGATAATACCGAGGAGGCCCCTTATACGAACCGAGCAATTATAGAAATTTCGGATCTGTCCCCGAATCTCACTCACTACCTAATACTCGATCCGTAATAACCCCACGCTCTATCTCGTTTCTTGAATACCAGAGATATAACAAGAAGTAATAGTAGTAGAAGTGTCACGATCAATGAATTCTCGAAGTAGGATCGGAATAATTCGGGTGTCCATGATTCACTCACAATAATGATCTCTGCAATGAAATTAGTTATACCAATTCCATCATGCACTCCCGGTATTAAGCTGCTGGTGTAGTTTTGAGCCAAACCTATATTGGCAACAAGGGATAACAATACTGCAATGATTAGCGTTAGGGAAATTCGAGACATTGGATAAACCTCCACATCAGTAGTAGTCTTATCCCTATCATACTGAAATTATATATCATTGCCAACCTTCTATTGCTTTGAGTAGGCTGATAGAGCTTTATATATCTTAATACAGCTAAAGTGCATTCCTTCGTGATACAGCGAGAAATTCAGTAGCTCCCTGACCGTTTCAAGCGTAAGGCCGCTTGATGTTGTATAGGGCTTCTCCAGCTTCTCATCCAATCGATGAACAAGTAAAGCATGTATCCGCTCTGGCTGCTCACGTAATAATCGAGTAATTTCACTCATCGCTGGGGGCTCATCAATCCAGTTCAGTGGTGAAGTACCCATTGCGAATAGATCAGGATAGTGATCTGGATTAGCTTGAGGTAAGCCTAACAAATGAAAAGCGAATCTCTCTTGAACAAGATAGATATGTCCCAAATTCCAACGAATATTGTTTCTGAAGCCAGGATGTATCGTGTCTGCAACATCTTCAGCGATTCCATCAACTGCCTTTAACGTAATTCTTCGAACAAAGTCTAATTGTGTGAATAAATAATCCTTCATCATCACTCACTCCTCCGAATAGATAACTCTTAATGATTGCTTCATAGATTCTTTCTTTATGTACAGCCTAATGCCCGAATCAGAACCTTCGCAGATTCTCTCATCTTGAAGCAATCTCGCAACTACCTCTTGTGCTGCCATAACCGCTAACTTCTCATCTTGTAGTAAATAATAACATACACTATAGCAGTGTACCTCGTATTGTCTTACTATATTAACCCGCTCCTGCAGTATTGGTTCCATGAATAGTCACCTCAACTCCAGCTTACCAGACCACAATGAATTTCCTAGTACTAACTTTTTCTAGTACCCTTATTTTGCTTCTTCAATCAATGTCGTGTATTCCTTCTGCAGGATGACCAGTCGATTGTCCCAAGACCCCCGTTCTGTTCGTAGTTGCTCCATGATCTTGGCAATTTTCCTGCTGTACGTTACGACCTGTTCCTCCGAATTGCGAATTCGTCCTTGAACAACCCAATCCACAATCAACCCATCGAAGAAGAAGTCAGCAAACTTCAATATACCCCCAGTGTCAAAATGCACCTCTATATGCCTTTCAATATCCTTCAATTCTTTGTGAAAATGTCTCATTCTTCGCTGAGCATCATGAATATGCTCCTTGGAATCATTTATTCTGCTATGCTTGATCGCCGTTGAAATCATACCTCCTCCTAGCATATCCCAAGCTCCCCATCGCCCCGCTGAACCCAGACTATCCTGGGCAAGATAAAGCGAGTGTAATACACCATCACCTGCTGCAATAGCTTCATTCACTTCTCTTAGATATCCCCGCGCTTCTGCCAAAAGCTCGACGACTTCATATATAGCTTGACTCATTGGTGAATTGGTATCATGAATGAGACGTTCCTTCTCCTGTATGATGAGCGTGTATTCTGCTTCTAGATTTCCCAGATCACGTAGCTTGTCTTCTAAATCGATGATTTCCCTGCTCATGTCCGTGACAGTTTTTGCAGCCTCGTCATACTTCAGTGTTGCTTCTACTACTTCCTTCTGCTGTTCGTCTAGCTGATTCGCTTTCTTACCGAGCATTGTATAGAACAAATTGCTTATACTCATACGTGTTAGCTGATCTACATCCCGTTGTCCCTTCTTCAACAATTCAAGCCACTGCTCAGCTTCCTCCTGCATACCGCTCCGTTCTTGCTCCAGTTGTTCTAACTGTCTATGCCATTTATCTTGGTTAGCCCAGTCTACTCGCCATGATCCCAGCCGTTCATTCCACGCATTTAGCACCCTATTCGCCTTCTCTCTACAGGATAAAGTTGACTAAGTCGATACAATATACGAAGGACCTCAGGCTATCCCTGAGATCCTTATATACCTTACTAATTTATTATTACTACAGCTCCCATATGCAACTTACTTTTTAATACGATCGAGAATGCTTATCTTCCCACTTCCACTACACGAGACACAAGCAATCCTCCCGTCGCCTGCACACCCTTCACATTTATGAGTACCGTAATCGAATCCTTCACCCTTACATTGACCACAATCCAACAAACCAAGCCCATCACATTCTTTACATTTCATTGTTATACCTCCTTTAAGAGCTACAAGCAATTTATACTATTATATTGGGAGCTTTAGCAAAATATATCTAAGTACTTCAAAACTACACTTTATTCTCTGCGTGCTGCAAATTCGACTTCTCGATTTGGATCGTGGTATGCTTGATTTTGTATGTGTCCTCGATGATACGTATTGCTGTTTGAAGTATAGCCTGAGAATCATGGGTGTCTTCTATCAGCATATGACACGACAATGAATCTAGTCCTGATGTAATCGTCCAGATATGAAGGTCATGAACATCCATTACTCCTTCTATACCCAATAATGTCAACTTCAAATCAACAGAATTCACGGTAATTGGTGTACCCTCCATCAGAATATGAACCGTAACCTTCATCACACTCCACGCACTCTTTAGAATAAGCAAGGCGACTAACACACTGATGATCGGATCAGCTATGTACCAAGCGAAGATGAGCATCAAGAGTCCAGCAACTATTGCCCCTACAGAGCTTAGTGCATCCCCGATAATATGCAGATAAGCACTGCGCACATTGATGTTATGCTTCACATCACCTTGTCTCATTAGCGACCACGCACTCAGTATATTGGCAATCAGTCCAACGCACGCAATGATCATCATGCCTCCGCTCGCCACCTTAGGCGGATCCAAGAAACGGTCGTAGGCTTCCCATATAATAAACCCGCTAATGAGAAATAATGAGATGCCATTCATAAGCGCTGCTAAAATTTCGAAACGATAGAAGCCGTAAGTCTTATTCGGTGAAGGTGGCTTTGCTGCAAACCAGATAGCCATCAAGCTTAGCGCTAGCGCCGCCACATCACTAAGCATATGTCCTGAATCAGCTAGTAGCGCAAGACTGTTAGTGAATAATCCGCCGAAGAACTCTAGAAGCATAATGCCAGCTGTGATGATAAGAGCAATCGTCAAGCCTTTCTTATTGTTCGGCCCGTGGTGGTGGTTATGCCCATGACTATGATTATGTGAATGCTCGTGAGTGTGTCCATTCGATTGCTGATGATTGTCATGATCCTCTATATCGATCACTCCTAGGTTGCATTACTGTGATATAGTTATATTTTACTATCGAAGAATACGTGTCTTGCCCGCAATAACTCATCGATCTCAAGAATAGCATACGAATATCGGGGCTGCCTTCGTTTATCGGTCGGTGATCCTGGGTTGATTAATAAGATACCGTTGGCACTCTTGATGACTGGAATATGTGAATGGCCGAACACGATACAATCGACCTCCTCCCCACTGAATGCCCCTAGCGCGTTGTCCTCTGTTGTCCCCCTCATACCGTGTCCATGAACAATACCAATTTTCCTTGATTCATATGTAAGCACCTTCTGATAACCGAAGCGCTCTATAATTTCCATGCCATCCGTATTCCCTGCGACCCCATCCACAGGCGCGAGCTGACTTAGCCGGTCATAGACATCCATGCTATTCCAATCTCCAGCGTGTAGGATATAATCAACTTTCTCCATATCTCGTAAGAGCCCATCAGGTAGCCCCTTGGCCATATGTGGCATGTGCGTGTCTGAGATGATACCTAGCAGCATAGTGAACTCCTCCTTGAAACGAACACATATTACCTACATTGTGTACAACTATTTCTATATATCAATTATAAATGAAGTGCGCATACATCGTCAAAAATCGTTTCCAAATTCTACATGATTTCGTTATACTTATAGATGAATGAAACCTGAACCCTATATTTTCGTATCGATACATAACAATAACTTTTAGGAGGAACACTCAATGGGATTTTTCAAGAGATTATTTAGAATTGGTAAAGCGAACGCGAATGCAGCACTGGATCAGTTAGAAGAGCCTGTGAAGATGATTGAGCAGATCCTTAGAGAGCTTGAAGACGATCTTGCCAAAGTAACTGCAGCGGTTACTACACAGATGGCGGTTGAGAAGCGATTCGAACGAGAATTGAAGGAAGCGGTTGAAACGGTTGAGAAGCGAGATCAGCAAGCTCGTAAGGCTATGGAGAGAGGCGAGGAGGAATTAGCCCGTCAAGCTCTACAAGATAAGAAGCGATATACAGAGAAGCGAGATTCCTTACAAGCCAATTACGATATTGCAAAGGCCAATTCGGATAAGCTGCGTAAGCAGCTGCAGAACATGCGGGATAAGGTCGATGAGATGAAAGCCCAGAAGGGTACTTTAGTAGCCCAAGCCCAAGCTGCAAGAGCTACTCAGAAGATTAACCAAACCATGAGTGGTGTAGGGAGTAACAATGCAGGTGCAAGCTTTGCGAGGATGGAAGAGAAGATTCAACAGATGCATGATGAAGCTAACGCTGCTCAGGAGCTGGCAGATGACGGCAAGTCACTCGACGATAAATTCGCTGATATGCTCAAGGATTCATCAGACAAAGATATCGACGACGAATTAGCAGCACTTAAAGCTGAGATGAAGAAGGAATAATAGATTTGAAGACCAAGAATGGATAGAGTTTATCAGATATCTTCTGATTCTCTATCCCTTCTTTTGTTACGACAGTAATTACGCTGAAGCTAGTGTTATTCTTACAAAGAATTTTCACTTGAATTAGTACATGAAGAAAGAACTATAGCGCTATTGCCTCGCTTTAACTACGATAGACCCGGCTAATCTCCCCCGAAATGGTTGTGATTAGGACTTCTCTTGACGTCGGCATCCATCACCATTTCGAGCCGCCACCCCTGCTCTTACCGCCGCCCCAAGA
>DFXU01000005.1 GCA_002383285.1 Caryophanales bacterium UBA4100 | reverse complement strand
AAATGTATATCGGAGCTTCAACTTTTCTCTTCATCGTCTGCCTCATTGCCCGTGTTGCCACGCAGCCCGAAGCTTGCAGTTTGTGTCGCCCTTCAAAGCGGCAAGGGATAATGTATCATAGACCGACTAACCAAGTCAAGCATTATGATAGATTCATTCAAACAAACTTTTTCCAAATACACAAAAGTGATTTCCTCAACAACAGTCGAGTCTGCCGGCTTCAAATTCAGACAAATAAGAGTTATCTGGCACTTCTAATAACTAGAATAAAGAGCCTATCCAATCCAGCGAATGATCCACCAGTTGAATAGGCTCATCTACCCCAATCATCTTAATAGCTTCTATCTATTCAAATGTCCGTTCTCGCATCAGTGGGAATAGCAGCACGTCACGGATTGAAGGAGAATTCGTCAAGAGCATAACCAATCGGTCAATACCAATTCCAAGACCACCTGTTGGAGGCATCCCATATTCAAGTGCACGGATAAAATCATCATCCATCATATGCGCCTCATCATTACCTTGCTCACGTTCCATTAATTGTGATTCGAATCTTTCTCGCTGGTCAATGGGATCATTCAGCTCAGTAAACGCATTGGCGTGTTCACGAGCAACGATGAATAATTCAAATCGATCCGTAAATCTTGGATCATCGGCATTCTTCTTCGCAAGCGGCGAGATCGCCACAGGATGTCCGAATACAAAGGTAGGTTGAATTAAGGTCTCTTCTACTCGTTCTTCAAAAAACTGATTCACGATATGTCCAAAAGTCATGCTTGGCTCAACGGGAATGTTATGCTCCTTGGCTAAGCGGTGAGCTTCCTCATCCGACATCTCTACACTAAAGTCCACACCTACAACCTCTTTGATAGCATCCACCATCGATACACGACGCCACTCCGGTGTTAGATCGATCTCCTGTTCCCCATACATAATCTTCTGAGATCCCAGAACATCTTGGGCGATATGAGCAATCAACTCTTCAGTCAGCTTCATGATATCCAGATAATCCGCATAAGCTTCATATAACTCAATCATCGTAAATTCTGGATTATGCCGAGTTGAGATCCCTTCGTTCCGGTACACTCTCCCAATTTCATAAACCTTCTCCATACCGCCTACTATTAATCGTTTAAGATGAAGCTCGATGGCAATACGCATATACAGCTGCATATCTAACGCATTATGATGTGTGATGAATGGACGTGCAGTCGCACCCCCAGGAATAACATGCAAGGTCGGTGTCTCTACCTCCAAGTAACCAAGGTTGTCCAAGTAACGTCGCATCGACTGAATGATCCTTGAGCGAGCGATAAAGGTTTGCTGTACTTCTGGATTCACAATCAAATCTACATAACGTTGACGATAACGAATTTCAACATCCTTGAGACCGTGAAACTTATCCGGGAGGGGATACAAGGACTTCGTAAGGATCACAATAGAACTAGCCTTTATAGAAGTCTCCCCTGTTTTGGTCTTGAACACAAGACCACGCACTCCAATAATATCACCAATGTCCAGAATACTGAACGCTTCATAGAGCTTCGCATCAATATGATCTTGTCGGATGTACACTTGGATTTTCCCAGTTATGTCTTGGATATGTGCAAAGCTTGCTTTGCCCATGCCTCTCTTCTGCATGATACGCCCAGCAATGCTTACCTCTATACCAAGCCCTTCTAAATCTTCATTCGATTTCTCATCATAATCACGCAGAATATCTGCAGCATAATGAGTGCGGTCATATTTACTGCCGAAAGGGTCAACGCCTAGGTCACGCAGCTCGTCTAGTTTATTACGACGTATTTGCAATAGCTCATTAATTTCTAGTTCTTGGTCCAAAATTACAACCCCTTCAGTTAACTTAGAATGAAAAAAGCTTCCAGAGGAAGCTTTTCGTGACGTTTCCAATGTACAATTATGCTTAAAAAAGAGAGCTGTATCCGTATGTCCAGGTCGTTCTTATTTCTTAATATCTATAATCTTATATTGTATAACTCCAGCTGGCACTGTAACGTCTACGACCGAGCCTTTCTTCTTACCCAAGATCGCTTTACCTACCGGACTCTCATTGGATATCTTATTCTCTGATGGATTGGATTCCGCGGTGCCTACAATCGTATATTGCACGGTATCACCATATTCCATATCCTTCACATCCACCTTCGAACCGATGCTGACTACATCTGTATCGATATCATCACTATTAATGATTCTGGCATTACGCAGCATCTTCTCTAACATAATCACGCGGCCCTCAATGAAGGCTTGCTCATTCTTAGCATCCTCGTACTCCGAATTCTCGCTGATATCTCCGTAGCCGATAGCAACTTTAATTCGCTCTGCAATCTCGCGACGTTTCACTGACTTTAACTGCTCTAATTCATCTTCAAGCTTGATGAGACCTTCCGCGGTAAGAATTACTTCTTTTTCGGCCATGATATGTCCCCCGTCTTGCGTATATTTTTCTTAAAGTTATTAATGATCACGGTAGTGGTTGTTAAGACTACTTCGCAAGCATTAGTGTTACTTGTTTAATATATATTTCCTCATGAGAATAGCATGACACTATTGTGAAAATTAGGAACTTTATTTGGATGATTATATTTCATGCTATTCAAAAAGTCAATTAATGCATGGATACTAGCGGTGCTGTATCGAGCGCGTCAATCGATCCTCCAGAGGCTGAAGCTACATAATCATGCAGAATCTCTACCATCCGATCACGACCGGTTTCTTCCATAACTTTATCCTTCACTCTTGCAGTATCCGGTAGACCCTTGAGATACCATGCCAGATGCTTGCGCATTTCCTTCACAGCAATAAACTCACCTTTGAGATCAACAAGTCGATCCATATGCAGAATGGCAATCCGAATTTTCTCTGCTGCTGTTGGATCAGGCGGTAATTCACCTGTTGTTAAGTATTGTACGGTTCTAAACAGCATCCATGGATTACCTAATGCAGCGCGGCCAATCATCACACCATCGCAGCCTGTAAGATCAAGCATCCGCTTGGCATCCTCAGGAGTGAAGATATCTCCATTGCCAATAACCGGGATAGAGACAGCGTCCTTGACCTCTTTTATAATATCCCAATCCGCTACACCTGTGTACAGTTGCTCACGCGTACGACCATGAACACTCACAGCCTGTCCACCCGCATTCTCAACCGCTTGTGCATTACGCACGGCGAATATATGGTCGGAATCCCAGCCTGTACGCATCTTAACTGTAACGGGCTTATCGACTTCTTTTACCACTGCAGAGACCATCTCTTCGATCTTGGATGGGTCTAGCAGCCATCTTGCTCCAGCATCACACTTCGTTACCTTCGGCACAGGACATCCCATGTTGATATCGATGATATCCGCGTTTGTATTCTTATCTACATATTTGGCTGCAGCGACTAAGTTCTCCTTATCTCCACCAAAAATTTGCAGGCTTAGCGGCTTCTCTCGCTCGTCTACAAACAGCATATCCATTGTGCGTTGATTCCCGTGAACAATTGCATTCCCGCTAACCATCTCCGCACATACAATACCACACCCGAATTCTACTGCGATGAGTCGAAATGCCGGATTACACACCCCAGCCATCGGAGCGAGCACTACATTATTCTTTGCTGTAACATTGCCTATCTTCAACACAATTCACACCACCTTACATCCTATTCATTATTGTCCTATGATTGTACCGATTAATTCACTCTGGTCGATATCAAGCACCTCTGAGATCTTCTGCAATATATGTTTATCCGGCTTTCTTGAACCTCGTTCAATGGAGCCTATGATAGCAATCGATACACCAAGTAGCTCGGCCATCTCATCCTGAGTATAGCCTTTTAATTTACGAAACGCCCTAATTCGGAGCGCCAATTGGTCTTTAGCCATAGATGTACATCTTCCTTCCCATCTGTATACTCATATGCCTGAAGGATGGAGCTGTGATCTGGCACTTCATCCTGCTCCCATATTTCGATAAGAGGAATCAACACAAAGGCCCGTTCCCTCATTCGGGGATGTGGTAGCTCTAGTCGATCAGCTTGTACAGACATATTACCATATATCAACAAATCCAAGTCGATCGTTCGTGGACCCCAGCGAATATCCCGCACCCTGCCTAAGGACTGTTCAACCTGAAGCAATAGATCCAGCAGCTCAAGCGGATTTAGCTCCGTACGAACCATCACCACCATGTTTAGAAAATAGGGCTGATCCGTCAATCCCACCGGAGCCGTCTCATACAAAGAGGAGCAGCGTTCAACTGTCAGCAGCGGATGACGATGTAAGCTTTCTACACCTCGATATATATATAGCTGTCGATCGCCAAGATTCGAGCCTAATCCAATATACGCTATCATCAGGATTCGCGCTTTCTATGAATGTCCACTGTTACACCGTCGAACTGCACATCAAAGGGTGGATGTGGCTTAGTAACGCTTACCTGAACTTCACTCACTATAGTATAAGTGTGGAGCAGCGTCGACGCAATGTGCTCCGCTAAAGCCTCAATAAGCTTGAAAGGCTTGCCCTCCACCATTAATTTCGTCTGGTTATACACGCTGGCATAATTTACAGTTAGCGCTAAATCATCCTTGCGGCCTGCTTCTTGTAGGTCTAATCGTAATGATAGATCTACATAGAATGCCTGTCCCAGCTTGTTCTCTTCTGGGAATACACCATGAAAGCCATAAAACCGCATACCCTTCAATATAATTCGATCCATACCGCTCACCTCCCCTTTACTATAGCATCTGTCATTCTAGCAACGCGTGATATCGCACGCACATCATGCACCCTCATAATATCACAGCCCTGCATAATGCCTAGAACAGCCGTGACAGCTGTACCCTCTACAACATCATTAGCGGGCAATCCCAGCGTCTGTTGGATGAAACGCTTGCGTGATGTCCCAAGAACAACCGGATACCCTAAACCGCTTATTTGGTCGAGATGACTCATTAATTGTATATTATGATCAATCGTCTTGGCGAATCCGATACCTGGATCGAGAATGATCTGCTCCTTGGTTATACCTGCTTGTTGAGCAAGCTTAATGCACGCCTGCAGATCTGCAATAACATCAGGGACAAAATCGTCGTATCTTGTCTCCTCACGGTTATGCATGAGGATGATGGGGCTGCCAAATCGCTCGGCAACTCGTCCCATCTCTGGATCATGCTTTAACCCCCAGATATCGTTCAAGATATGGGCACCGGCTTGCAGAGCATGATGTGCAACAATTGCCTTGTAGGTGTCTATCGATATCGGGACATTCACTGACGAGCTGACTGCCTCTATAATCGGAATAACCCGCTTCAGCTCTTCCTCTAGATCCACCTTCATTGAACCAGGACGTGTCGATTCACCACCAATATCGATGATATCGGCTCCTTCTGCTACCATAAGCTTAGCTTGCTCCACTGCAGATTCAATCGTATTAAACTTACCACCATCTGAGAATGAATCGGGGGTCGCATTCAGAATACCCATGATAAGCGTACGTTCTCCCAATTCAAGCTTTAATCCTCGACATTCTAGTGTACGTATTACCCTCATAAGGATTCTCCTTGAGTGGCTCTTTGATATGATTCCATCAAACGATGGGTTATTGGCTCATTCATCTCCTCATCGCCTCTCGTCCACACCGCTTCCCCTCTCGAATCCAACAAGCTGCTTACAGGGATTATTTCTTGTATTGAATTAGTCAAGAATATATCCTCAGCTAGACATAACAATTCCCAGCTATAGTCGCCTTCTTCATAAGGGATATCTAGCTGGTCTGCTAAATCTAAGATGAACGCACGTGTAATGCCTGGTAGAATTCCTGTGTCTACAGAAGGTGTACACAATACCCCCCGATAAACGAAGAATAGATTGCTAACCAATCCCTCAGTTATATGATTATCTTTATTCAAGAACAACCCTTCAGCACCTGTTGCCCACGGGTAGGTCTTCAGCTCTCTAGAGCCCAGAATATTGTTCATATAATGAGAAGACTTCATCCGCACTCGACTCTCAGGCGCATTCCTACGAAGCTGGAGAAGCTGAAGCGGCTTACTCCTAGTACTGTGCTCTGGTAACGACTTCACATAGACAATCTCAGTGGGCTGCAAGTAGTCCCCCGCAGGAAGACCCAGCGGCTCTACACCAGCAGATATGGATAGACGGATATATCCATCCGTTAATGAATTGGCTAGTAACGCCTGATCAATCTTCGTTCGAATGTCCTCTGTCTGTGGGTGATAGGCAATACCAAGCTCATCACAGCTAGCAGCAAGTCTTGCTAGATGCTCATCTAGCAGGAAAGGTATTCCGCTATAGGTGCGGAACGTCTCGAATAAACCGATCCCGTATAGGAAGCCGTGATCGAATACAGAGATCACAGCCTGATTCTCATCTATTAGCCTTCCATTCATGCTAACAATCATCGCTTTACTCCTCTCTTGCCGATACCGCCTTCGCACCGTTCAGAAAGTTGCTTAAGAGCTGGTGTCCATATTGAGTAATGATGGATTCCGGATGAAACTGTACACCCTCCACCCTATATTCCTTATGCCGTAAGCCCATGATGATGCCGTCCTCGGTTTCCGCACTAATCTCCAAGCAATCCGGTAATGTATCACGACGAACGATTAAGGAGTGATACCTAGTTGCTGTGAAGGGTTGAGGTAATCCCGAGAAGATGGATTTGCCATCATGATGAATCTCCGAGGTTTTCCCATGCATCATAAGCGGGGCGCGGATAACATCGCCACCAAACGCTTGTCCGATTGCTTGATGACCTAAGCATACGCCCAGAATTGGAATTTGACCCTTGAATCGATCAATGAGAGCTATACTGATTCCCGCTTCATTCGGTGTGCAAGGACCTGGAGAGATCAGGATATGATCGGGGTTCATTCGTTCGATATCATCTAAGCTTAATTCGTCATTACGCTTAACAACTGGCTCTTGATGGAGCTCACCGAGATATTGCACCAGATTGTAAGTGAATGAGTCGTAATTATCAATGACTAAGATCATTTCATCACCTCTTGTCCATAATGTAAGGAAGCATATTGTACAGCCTTCCATAAAGCCTTGGCCTTATTCAATGATTCGGTGTATTCACGTTCGGGGTCGGAGTCAATTACAATCCCAGCACCTGCCTGAATGTGTCCGATTCCATCTACTACAAGTAAAGTCCGAATAACTATATTAAATTCCATATCACCATTATAGTCAATCCATCCGATAGAACCTGTGTAAAGCCCTCTGCGAACAGGCTCTAATTGCTCGATGATTTCCATGGTGCGAATTTTCGGTGCACCCGTAATGGTTCCCCCTGGGAATGTGGCTGCCAGCACATCAAATGCATCCCGGCCCTCCGCCAATTCACCAGTGACCTCGGATACAATATGCATAACATGCGAATACATCTCCACAGTCATTAATTCCTCGACACGAACTGACCCATACCTTGATATACGACCCACATCGTTACGTTCTAGGTCGACGAGCATAATGTGCTCTGCACGTTCCTTCTCATTCGCTAGTAATTCCTCCTGCAGCCTCTGATCCTCTTCCCCATTCTTGCCTCGAGGTCTCGTACCCGCAATAGGTCGCGTCCTAATCTTCGTGCTTTCTAATTGTACCAATAGCTCTGGCGATCCACAAACAAATTGATACTCAGGGAATAGGAACAGCCCCATATATGGAGATGGATTAAGATGCCTCAGCCATTCATAGATCAGCTCCGGCTTACAATCTAACTGCTTACTTTGACGAACCGATAAATTGACTTGGAATACATCACCTGCACGAATGTAGTCTTGAATATGATGAACGGCTTGCAGATATTGCGCTTTGGTGAATTCGGTATTCACTCCAGCGATCGATTCAACATCGATATTCACACGATTATGTACAATATCCTCACGAAGTAATTTGGCTCTGTTCTTAACAGTTTCCTCCATATCCGCTGCTGAAGTTATATCCAGCCACTTAGCAAGCATATGCTCCGCAGTAATCGTGGCAGCTTCGTACAAATTTCGCAGCTTGTCCTCTGTTGGTTGGCCATCAATGCCAGTGTGAGTCGCACAATACAGTACGCGTTGTTCATGATCGATGATCCACAGCTGATCAATCATCATAAATCGATAATCCGGTACCGGTAGATCCTTCTTCGCTATGAGAGGCAGCTTCTCAATCGTACGAATCACATCATAACCCCAGAAGCCTGCACAGCCTCCGATGAATTTAGGCAGGCCCTCAACTTTAGGAGATCGATACGGCTGTAACCAACGTTTGACAGCTCTTAGTGGAGTTTCATCCCAGGTTTCGATCAATCCATCTCGGAGAATTACCGTTGCTTGCTGACTATTACCTTGGATAGCTGAGACCGGGTCCAGACCGAGATAGGAATAACGCCCACCCTTCCCGCTCTCTAATACAAAGGCACTGCTCTCAACCTGCTCCCAAGCCTTCTCCCAGGTTATCACACGATCGAGTCCCTCAAGATCATATCTCAGCAGGTATGGTAGCATCGTATAGTCTTTCGACCATTGTTGCCATTCTTCGAACGAGATTGGTAGCATGATAGTTCCTCCACTAATTTACTTATATATATTCGGAATGTATAAAGCTAAAAACCCCCCACTATGTGAGGGGTCACTCCATCAAACTAATCGTATATATAATAACATATTTTTAGTCTTCAAATTGATATAATGGTGTGCTTAGGTAACGCTCTCCGTTAGATGGAAGAATAGCAACAACTCGCTTGCCTGCTCCTAATTCTTTAGCAACCTTAAGGGCTGCGAAGATCGCTGCACCAGAGGATATCCCCCCAAGAATTCCTTCTTCTCTAGCCACTCTACGAGCTGTCTCGAATGCTTCCTCATTCTCAACGGTAACAATCTCATCATACACACTTGTGTTCAATATGGAAGGTACAAAGCCTGCGCCGATCCCTTGGATCTTGTGAGGACCTGGTTTTCCACCTGATAGGATTGGAGATGCTGCTGGTTCAATTGCATAAATCTTGATGTCTGGAAAGCTCTTTCGCAGAACCTCTCCAGCTCCAGTGATTGTCCCGCCTGTACCTATGCCAGAGACGAAAGCATCTAACTTACCATCTAACGATTGAATAGCTTCAACAATTTCTGGTCCAGTTGTCTCGCGGTGGACTTTCACATTCGCAGGATTATCAAACTGCTGTGGCATAAAGTATTGTGGGTTCTCGGCTTTGATCTCTTCAGCACGTCGAATGGCACCCTTCATTCCCTCAGCACCAGGAGTTAATACCAACTCAGCTCCATAAGCTCGAAGCAGACTGCGTCTTTCAACGCTCATCGTTTCAGGCATAACTAAGATCGCTTTATAGCCTTTAGCAGCTGCAACCATAGCTAGTCCAATTCCAGTGTTACCACTTGTAGGCTCTACAATTGTATCTCCTTGCTTAAGCTTGCCATCTTTCTCAGCTTGCTCAATCATACTTAACGCGATACGGTCTTTAACACTAGATCCTGGATTCTGGAATTCTAGTTTAACATATATCTCTGCACTGCCCTCTGGAACAACGCGATTAAGGCGAACTAGTGGGGTACCCCCTATAACTTGAGTAACGTTCTGTACAATTTTGGCCATGATGATTCCTCCTAAAGGGTTTTTTGATACTTACGCTAGCAATCGAAATAAACGGCTTCGAAAGCATAAACTAATTTAAATTCCGACTAAAACAGTAGGCATTAACTAACTTAATCTTATCAGCGAAAAAAAAAGTTGTCAATGAAAATGTTTTGCCCTCAGCTGCTCCAATTCGTCCTGCTCCAATATGTATTTCTCATTACAGAAATGACAGACGACCTCAGCTCTGCCAAGCTCATTAATCAATGCATCAACCTCATCCTTGCCCAAGCTGATCAGCGTCTTCTCCACCCTGTCTTGCGAACAGGTACAGCTAAATTGAATGGGGGATCGATCGTATATTTGCACTGCCTCGAATAGCTGATGAAGGATATCCTCAGGTCCAGCCCCCTGCTCAATTAGGGTTGTTACGGGAACTAACGAGGCTAGCTTCTGCTCAATGAATGTAATTTCACTATCACTCAGTCCCGGCAGCAATTGGAGAATGAATCCCCCAGCAGCTCTAACCGAATAATCGGGATTAACGAGAACCCCCAATGCGACTGCCGAGGGAGTTTGTTCTGATGTGCTGAAGTAATACGTGAAATCCTCCGCTAGCTCACCTGATACGATCGGAGAGGTTCCACGATAAGGCTCCTTCATCCCTAGATCCTTGGTTACATATAACAACCCATCTCGTCCAACTGCACCCGCCACGTCAAGCTTGCCCTTATCATTAAGGGGTAGATCTATATGTGGTTCTGTTACATAACCCCTAACCTCTCCGTTAGCATTGGCATCGACGACGATCTGGCCTAATGGACCATCTCCACGAACTTGAATCGTCAGCTTCTCCTGTCCCTTGAGCATACTACCCATCATTGCACCGGCCGTTATGGTCCGACCTAGTGCTGCAGTAGCTGTTGGCCATGTATCATGCCGTGCACGCAGCTCTTCAACTATCGTGGTTGTTAGCGCTGCGAACACTCGCACTTTGCCGTCCATTGCCATACCACGGACAATGACATCTTGATTATTGTTCATTGGATACTCCTCGTATTATGTATAGGTTCTTGTATTATTGATTGCGTTCATAGATCATCAACAGTCCCTGAAGTGTGATCATTGGATTAATCTCTTGAATGGTCTTAGATTCTCCAGAAATAAGCTCTGCTAAACCACCAGTTGCGATGACCTTCGCCTTGTAACCGAATTCCTCCTCCATCCGCCACACAATACCATCGACCTGACCAGCAAAGCCATAAATAATTCCTGCCTGCATGGATGAGATCGGATTGCGTCCAACGGTGCTCTTAGGTCGAGAAAGTTCAATTCGTGGCAACTTGGCAGCATGACTATACAAAGCTTCAGTGGATATACCGATGCCAGGAGCTATGGCGCCACCTAGGTAATCCCCTCTTTCGTCTATAAAGTCGAAGGTCGTTGCGGTCCCAAAGTCAACAACGATTAAAGGTGGTCCATATAATTCGATTGCTGCAATCGCATTACATATTCGATCCGCCCCTACCTCTCGGGGGTTCTCATAACGAATATTCAAGCCAGTCTTGATTCCCGGACCTACAATAAGCGGGGTTTTCTTAATATATTTGGTACAAAGCGCATCTATAGTTCGCATAATTGGTGGTACAACAGAGGATACGATTACCCCTTCAATTTGGCTAAAAGTAATGCCAGCATGCTGGAATAAATTAAAGACCATTACACCGTATTCATCTGCAGTAGCGGTTCGACTCGTGCTCAACCGCCAATGATGTAAGAGCTTCTGCTTCTCGTAGACACCAAGTACAATATTAGTATTCCCAATATCCATAACCAAAATCATGATTTATGACTCCTTCCGTTCATTAAGATCCAGACTGATGTCCAGTGAGCGAATGGAGTGCGTTAAGCTGCCTACTGAGATTACATCTACACCTGTGAGCGCGATGCTCTTCAGTGTTTCTAAAGAAACACCGCCTGATGCTTCAATCACGATATGGTTTGCAATCTCTCTAATACGACGAACCGCAATCGCCATATTCGGCGGGCTCATATTATCAAGCATTATGATATCCGCTCCAGCCTCTAGCGCTTCTTCAACTTGCAGCATATTCTCAGTTTCTACTTCAATTTTCATGGTATGTGGTATACGATTGCGTGCTGTGCGAACTGCACTAGCTATGCCCCCTGAGGCTTTGATGTGATTGTCCTTGATCATAACCGCATCATAGAGACCGAAGCGATGATTATATCCGCCCCCGACCCTAATCGCATACTTCTCTAACGATCGAAGTCCAGGAGTTGTCTTACGTGTATCCGCCAAGCGAACCGGGAGACCATCCAATGCATCGACGAAGGATTGTGTCTTGGTTGCAATTCCGGATAATCGTTGTAACAGATTTAACGCTAAGCGTTCAGCCATTAATATACTATGAGTTCGTCCGGATACTTCAGCTATAATCGTGCCTTTGACTGCAAGTGAGCCCTCCTCCACACAGCTCTTAAATCTAAGCTCGGAATCCACCTCTAAGAAGACGAGCTCCACGATTGGC
Source organism: Caryophanales bacterium UBA4100 (assembly GCA_002383285.1). Lineage (GTDB taxonomy): Bacteria > Bacillota > Bacilli > Paenibacillales > UBA4045 > UBA4045. Next base: position 51,561 of record DFXU01000005.1, on the reverse strand, counting down.
AGCCCTGCAACTACTCCGGTTTCCTTTACATGAAGTATACCCTTGGATTCATGCTCCATCGGAATTGTGGCTATAGAGGAAATATCCCCCGTGGCAATATCCTCCTGTAGCCAGTCAGCGATTTGTGACTTCAACAAAGTTACATTCAAATCAAACATCCAAGATCCGCTCCTCTACCATTCCTAGCTCTCTATGCCATAATATATGCTTACGCCACACTAGATCATCCCGATCCGGGAAGTCCTCTCGATAGTGGGCGCCTCGGCTCTCTTGTCGTTCTACAGCTGCTTGTGTAGTCAGTAGTGCGCATGTAAGCAAATTTGCAAATTCATATTCTTCGCGCCTGGTCAGATGCGTGTCCAATACAGGAAGCTGTCTACGAAGCTCCTCAATTCCTTTCTCAAGTCCCTTGAGTGTTCGCTTCAATCCACCATATCTCAGCATGATTTTCTGCAGCTTCAGTCGTCTTTCAACAATAGCTTGTGTAGGCTCCGCATTCCGATTTAAGTTAAATGAGATATCAATATCAACAGGAAGGGGCTCTAGGCGATTGATTGAATCAATTATCCTACGACCGAATACAATTGCCTCCGATAAAGAGTTACTTGCGAGCCTGTTGGCTCCATGAACACCCGTTGAGGATACCTCCCCGCATGCAAACAATCGTTTAACTGAGGTCTCCCCATTCAAATCAGTCTTCACCCCACCCATCATATAATGAGCTGCGGGAGCTACAGGAATCCAATCGGTTGTTAAATCAAGTCCATAGGTCAGGCAATATTGATATATCGTTGGAAACCGACGTTTGACCATCTCGATAGATTCATGTGTAATATCTAAGTAAACAAAGGTTGCTTTCGTCTTCTTCATCTCGTCTACTATTGCGCGTGCAACTACATCTCGAGGAGCCAATTCAAGCTGCGGATGATATTCAGCCATAAACCGTTCACCTTTGATGTTACGTAGAACCGCTCCCTCTCCACGAACAGCCTCAGAAATAAGGAAGCGCGGTGCTCCTGGATAATATAAAGCTGTAGGATGAAACTGTAGAAATTCCATATCCCTAATATAAGCACCTGCTCGGTAAGCGATAGCTATACCATCACCGGTTGCCACATCTGGATTCGTCGTATATCTGNNCCCAGTACCACCTGTGCATAAGATCGTTGCTAAGCCTGACACGAATTCTCGCTGCCCATCCGCTTTCTGGACTAGTGCACCACAGCATTCATTCTCCCGAGTAATCAAATCAATTACAAAGTGATCGTTCCAAATTTCAATATTGGGATGGGAGGATGCCTTCTCAGAAAGTGCCCTAATAATCTCCGCACCCGTTGCATCTCCATGCGCGTGCAGTATTCTTCGCTGGCTATGCGCACCTTCTTGGGTCAAGGCGTATACACCATTCTCAAGATCGAATTGAGTCCCCATTAGTACCAAGTCTTGTACCCCTGCCGTCCCTTCGTGAACGAGCACATCAACAGCATCTGATGAACATAGACCAGCACCTGCGATAAGTGTGTCCTGTCGATGGTAAGCAGGAGAATCCTCATCGGATATGACTGCAGCTATTCCACCCTGTGCGAATTGTGTGTTGCTGTCAAGCAGTGATTTCTTCGTTATCATAATGACTTTATGGGTTTCTGCTGCTTTAATCGCTGTGAATAGACCAGCAATCCCTGCCCCAATCACGATGACTTCCTTATCATGCCGCGGTAACCCTGCTAAATCGAAGTCAACTAAATACCTGCCGATCATGATGAGGATACCTGTAACATCCGCTCTAGGGATATCCTTGCTTGGTCGGCAATGTGTGGTGGCACATAAATTTCTGGCTCCATGTTCTCTAAGCAGCGAACAAGCTTCTTCAGATTGTTAACCTTCATATTCGGGCAGACCAAATATTTGGTCGCGAAGTGAAATTGTTTGTTCGGGCTATCCTTGCGCAGCTGATATCCTGTTCCGTCCTCTGTACCTACGATAAATTCCTGACAGTCCGACTCACGACAGTATTTGATAATCGCGGTTGTACTACCGACGAAGTCAGCTAGCTTGACTACCTCAGGACGGCACTCCGGATGAACGACGAATTGTGCATTCGGATATAGAATCCTCATCTCGGCTACGTCCTTCACAGTCAGCATATCATGTGTATTACAATAGCCCTCCCAGATAATCATCTTCTTATCCGTTTGTTTAGCAACCCAGTCACCTAAATTCTTATCAGGCACCCAGATTACTTCATCACCCTCGACAGAGTTCACAATCTTAACAGCATTAGCCGAGGTGCAGACGATGTCTGTCTCCGCTTTAATCTCTGCAGAGGAATTAATATAGGTGACGACCTTAGCATTTGGATGCTGCCGTTTAAGTGCACGCAGGCCATCCACATTAACCATATCCGCCATCGGACACCCAGCACGTTCATCCGGGATAATAACCGTCTTATTCGGAGCAAGAATCTTCGCGCTCTCTCCCATAAAGTGAACACCACAGAATACGATCACATCAGCATCCGTTTCAGCAGCCTTCTGTGCTAGCAGCAAGGAATCTCCACGGAAATCAGCTACAGCTTGTATTTCATCACGTTGGTAATAATGAGCTAGAATAATAGCATTTCGTTCTTTCTTCAATTGCAGTAAACGTTCAGTCAACTCTCTATTCTGTTCAGCTTTACGTTCTAATGCGAGTGCTTCCAAGATGATAACCTCCTCAATGAATTATGCATAATGATATCCGCAATTGTATCGATCAATCGGACTAACTATCCCTGTCCAATTCTTATTGTGCTCAGCTTAGCTAAGATTACACTAAATTTACACAACCTTCAGATTAGTGTCAATGTACAGAATGCTTGATATACGTGCTTCTTAGCTGTATTCACTCGATTGTACCGAAGTTATCCAGCTGTATCTAACAATATTATTCCAACTCCCTCTTCATCTCTTGAATATGCTCGCCCGACCCGCTCACTAACAGCCTGTCTCCATTGTGAATCTCAGTTGAGCCATGTGGGATAATGAAGGATTCTCCACGATAAATTCGCAGCACTAATGCATTCCCTAGGAATGGCAATTCTCTAAGCAGCGTGTTATAGAATGCGGGGTTGTTCACCTTAACCTCTTGTATGGAGTCATCATGCTGTGTAATTAATCGCACCGCACTCGGATGTTCAATAAGTCCCTTCAGTAAGACCTTAGTAGAATACAGCGTCGAGAATACCGTTAAGCCTTCGTTCTGAACCTGCTCCATCCTATCCGGGTCCTCAATGCGTACGATTATGCGTTCATTACCTAACTGCTGCGCATAACGAGCAATCTGTAAATTCAAATCCTCGTCCATTGAAGCACATACAATTACTTCAGCGTCAAACGCTCCTCGTTCCTCAAGGGCAGCAGCATCCAAGCGCTGCAGCACCGTCATTGGGAATCGACTGTATTGCTCTTCTTTAGAATCTAGTCCATTCGGTTGTGCGCTGAAAATCTCCACGAGGTACCCTTCATTATTCAGCTCCACAGAAACTGGCAGTGTCACATGGTTAGCTCCAATAATTACGATCCTTGACGGTTTCTTCTCGTGCTTCGGAACTAGGCGGTTAAATATGATGGGGGAAATAAAGCATGTCAGTATCGCAACCAGAATGAGAGCACCATGTATAGATTCATCTATAATGTTGATCTCCAATGCAACTGTTGCTGCTGCGATAACAAGACTAAGTGTAGAGGATATTAGAATACCTGCACCCCAAGCTTCCTTCCAGCTATACCAATATGTCAGAGCGAGCGCTGGAAGCATCTTGGATATATAAATAGCAAGCAATAAAATCGGAATAAACAAAAGAATTTTCCAATCACTTAACAAATCCCAAACATTGAGCTTCACACCTACCATAACGAAGAAGATTGGAATCAGAAAACCGTAGCCAAAGGACTCCAGCTGATGAACAAAGGATTTATCGGGTGCTAACAGGGAAATGATCACACCGGCTAAGAAAGCTCCCAGAATATTCTCTACTCCCATATTCTCTGAGAGAACTACAAATAGTAATATTAATGCAAATGCTCCACGTGTAGCGATCTGAGAAGTGCCCTTAAGAAGCACATCCGCAACCTTGCCCTTGATGAACCGCTTGATTAGGAAATATACCATGATCACAATAACAAAGAAAACTAGGAGCAGGACCATTCTGCCCATCGATTCGCTAAGCATACTTATATAGATGGCAAGCAATATCATCGTTACAAAATCCGCAATCACCGTTATCAGTAATAGGGTCTGACCAAATGGAGTTTCGATGAGCTTTTGCTCTTTTAGCACTGGCACAACAACCCCGAGGGATATCGTTGCTATGATAATCATCATCAAATATGGCTCCATGATAAAACCCATCTTCTCAAGCGCTAATGCTAATAAATACGAAACAATCATGATTCCCACAAAAATAATACCAGCAACTGCGAATGGATTATGTCCACTTTTTTTCTTATGGCGAAATTGACTAAAGTCAATCTCAAGACCACTCAGAAACATAAGAAAGATGAGTCCGAACATCGAGAGAAACTCAAGCCAGGGGTCGTCTGCAATCAGATTAAACCCACTCTTGCCGATCAATAATCCAGCTAATATTTCTGCGACCACAACAGGTAAAAGCTTTAAACGTAATTTATGCAGAAGGATAGGTATGATAAATGCAATTGCTACAACAATCATTAGTGAGTTGAGGGATGTATGCTCTTCCACAGCTTGTCCTCCTTGTCGAACAGGTTTGATGTGTCTAATAAGCCGCCCAGCTTAAAAATATCCCAATTATATCACACATCATTGACTGATAATAAGAGTAAAGAAAACCGGTCTGCTAATAAGCAGATCCGGTTCGCTTTACTCTTATTATTCTTTCTTGTCATTGTCGTTATTGTCTTCCTTGTCGAAGCCAAGCTTATTCGATTCATGTTCACCATTCTGTGGTTGAATGTTAACTTTAACATCTTCACCGGATGGTGCAGGGCCTGCAGACGGTGCTGCTGTCGGCTCACCGCTATCATCAGGCGTCTGATCTGGGTTAACCTTCTTCTTGTTATCTATCTTACCGTTCTCAATCAATTGTTTGATCATATCAACATCCAGTGTCTCAACTTCGAGTAATGTGTTAGCGATAATATGCACCTTGTCGGCGTGTTCAGTTAAGATCGCCTTCGCTTTGTCATAACAAGCCCGTGTGATACTCTGCATCTCTTGATCGATCTCATAGGCAATGGAATCACTATAATTCGGTTCATGACCTAAATCACGCCCAAGGAATACCTGCCCTTGAGAGCTTCCAAACTGCATCGGCCCAAGCTTATCGCTCATCCCGTATTCCATAATCATCGCACGTACGATTCCTGTAGCTTTCTTAAAGTCATCGTATGCACCCGTTCCTACTTCACCAATGAATAATTCCTCAGACACACGACCTGCTAACAATCCAGAGACACGCTCCAATAGCTCTTGCTTGGTTATAAGGAAGCGATCCTCCTTAGGCATCATCATGACATATCCACCAGCACGACCCCTAGGGATAATTGTCACCTTCTGTACCATATCCGCATTCTCCATGAAGTAACCAACAATGGTATGTCCTGCTTCGTGGTAAGCGACAATCCGCTTCTCACGTTGGCTTATGACCCGACTCTTCTTCTCTACACCAACGACAACACGATCAACTGCCTCTTCAACTTCCTTCATCGATATATCCTTACGGTTTCTCCTAGCAGCTAATAGAGCGGCTTCATTCAGCAAATTCTCTAAGTCAGCCCCGGTAAATCCCGTTGTAAATTTCGCAATGACGTCCAATTTAACATCCTTGGCTAATGGTTTGTTACGAGCATGCACCTTCAATACGGCTTCACGACCTACGAGATCAGGACGATCAACAGTAATCTGACGGTCAAACCGTCCAGGACGTAGCAATGCAGGGTCGAGAATATCAGGTCTATTCGTTGCAGCAACTATGATAATCCCTTCATTCGCACCAAATCCATCCATCTCAACTAATAGCTGATTCAAGGTTTGCTCACGCTCATCATGTCCGCCGCCTAATCCTGCACCACGTTGACGACCAACAGCATCGATCTCATCAATGAAAATAATACATGGCGCGTTCTTCTTCGCGTTCTCGAATAAATCACGGACACGAGAAGCACCAACACCGACAAACATCTCCACGAAGTCAGAACCGCTTATGCTGAAGAAAGGTGTTCCTGCTTCACCTGCTACTGCGCGAGCTAGCAAGGTTTTACCTGTACCTGGAGGTCCAACTAACAGCACACCCTTAGGTATACGAGCACCTACAGCAGCAAACTTCCGCGGATCCTTCAAAAATTCAACAACCTCAACGAGCTCTTGCTTCTCTTCATCTGCTCCAGCCACATCATCGAAAGTGACTTTCTTCTTCTCTTCATTATATAGACGGGCTCGGCTTTTGCCGAAATTCATGACCTTCCCGCCGCCGCCTTGCGATTGGTTCAGTAAGAAGAAGAATAGAATAAAGATGATTATAAAGGGAACCATGGTTGTTAGTAAGGTAACCCAGACGCTGTTACCTTGCATCTTATCCATAGTGTGGGGAACGCCACTCTGTTCAACAAACTCAACAAAGCTATCCGTTACTGGTCCACGTGTTGTAAAGCTCTTGTCCGAGGCTGTATACTTACCCGTAATTAAGTATGTATATCCATCGAATTTCATTGAAGTAATTTCAGCAATCTGATTGCCAGCTAACGAAGCTCTAAATTCATCATATCGGATGTTCTCACTTTGATCATTCTGTTGACTGATAAAGTGAACAATACCAACCGTAACCAAAAAGATTATGATGTAGAACCCGGTATTACGGATGATTCTGTTCATCCCCTACCTCCTCTTGTGCGAAACACTTAAATTATTCTACCACAGCATATAATACGATCACAATAGTGCGGAACTTAAGGGAATTCCATGTTGGCTAACTCTTATATATCTCAGGTTTCAGAATACCAATAAAAGGAAGGTTACGGTATCTCTCGGCATAATCCAATCCATATCCGACAACAAACTCATCTGGTATTACAAAACCTCTATAATCTACCTCTAGTCCAGCAGTTCGTCGGCCAGGCTTATCAAGTAAAGCCACTACGACCACTGAGAGTGCATTGCGCCGTTCTAGCACATCAATTAGATAAGTCAATGTTAAACCACTATCAATGATGTCTTCTACGATGATCACATCTCTGCCTTCAACAGTCACATCCAGATCCTTGATAATCTTAACAACACCCGATGATTTGGTTGAGGTACCATAGCTTGATGTCGCCATAAAGTCAATTTCAATAGGAATCTTAACATGTTTAACCAGATCAGACATAAAGATGAATGCGCCCTTCAGGACACAAATTACGAGCGGATTTCGTCCTTGGTAATCTCGTGTGATCTGCTCGGCCAGCTCTTTCACCTTCAATCCAAGCTGTTCTTCAGTAAGCAAGACCTGTTCAATATCATTGTGCAACCAAAACCCTCCCTGAAATATACAGTAATTATCAACTTATGAAGACAACTAGCATTACATTCATCATTCTTAAATAAGTGAGCTTGACGGGTACAATTGCATTCGCAGTAAGCGGGAAGTATGGCTATGGATCAATCCATGCCTCGACCGCCCAATTCCTGGAATCCAGAGGATGCGACCCTCATGGTCCACAATAAGCGGAACCTGGTCACGCCATTTCTGAATGATTTTCAAATCGATGAACATATCCTTTACTTTCTTCGATCCATTTAACCCTAATAGCTCTATTCGATCCCCAATACGTCTTGATCGAACCGTGAGAGGGAATGAAATTTGCTCTGCATCAAAGCACGCCTCGAGTTGCTGATCCATTAGGTTATCTCGAATATAACCCAATTCCAGCCTGGAGCTCTCGATATGGATCTTTAATAGTGCTTCAGCTTCTGGAATCCATAGATCACCTTCAGAGCTCTCTATGTTGTATTCGTAATGTGTGTTCAACTGCTCTTCGAGCAATCCAGGCAGCCATTCAATATGATCATAGCTTCTGCGTATACGAACACAAGAGTCAATCTGTGAGGTCCAAGACGGTTGAATATCGTTATCTATCGCCAACCGAATCGATTCAATCTTCACAAAATCGCTAGAATAATCGCCTCCAGCAATATAATGTAATATTAGTTTAATCAATCTTCTTTGTAAAGCTACAGGCTCAGCAAGCCATGATTTTCTGGACACCGAACAGGATTTTACTGCGAAGTGAACGATTCGTTCAGCAGCCTTATTCGTCTGCTCATTCAAGTACTGATCCTCTTCGCGAAGAATTTCCGCCATTCGATCTACAGCCTCTGGAAGCTTAGGGTTAATGTCTAGAAGCTGAGGAATAATATCCAACCGAATTCGATTTCGTGTATATTTGCGACTCATATTGCTGCTATCCAAGTAGAAGGATATGCGCTCATCCTGGCAGTACGCTACAAGTCGTTCTTTGGGTATACGTAAGAATGGACGAATCAGTTTCATGTTTTTTTCAGTTCTTCTCATTAGCATTCCAATCAGCCCGCTTGGTGACGATCCTCTTAGCATGTTCATCACAACGGTTTCAACCTGGTCATCAGCATGATGGGCTAATGCTATCGCCGCTGCACCAGCCTCCTCTGCAACCTCATGAAGGTATTGGTAGCGAAGCTGTCTTGCTGCCGCTTGTGTGTTGCCGCCATGCTTACGAACATAAGCAGGCACATCGATGGCAGTACCGCGGAAGGGAATACTTAGCGTGCGTGCATATTCCTCCACAGCCTCAGCTTCTTGTTCTGACTCCGCTCCGCGAAATTGATGATTAACATGCGCTACGATCAATTTATAATTCTGAGCACTCGATAATCGATGCATGACATGTAATAGCGCCATGGAATCCGGACCACCAGAAACCGCAATTACCACTATAGCACCGGAGCTGAGAAGCTTCTCGTCACGGATCGTTTGTGCGGTTTGCAGAACAAGATCCATCTCTTCTCACCTTCCAATTCCAGTATCTTCAATTAAAAGTTACATACACGGATATCGTCAATAATAACGCAGAGGCTACTGCGGCTCCACCTAACCAAGGGATTTTTATTCCCTGCTCGGGAATAACTCCGATCGAATGCATTCTATTGCGCCAATCCTTCACGGCTTGATCGGAATCCAAATAGGTACCATCGATCATACCAAGCAGCACTGGAGCCATGACATGGCAGGTCTTGCTTCCTTTTACAGCTGCATACAGCTCAGTCTTGGATCGATTCTGCGGAAGCAGTACTCCTATCTCCTCCGCCTCTGGGAGTGCGGCTCCGGCAAGCTGCATAAACACGAGACAGAAAGCGAATAAGTCATAACTGCTATCAGACGAACGACTACCACAATTCCAATATCCGCGGTCATACACCTCAGTGAATTGTCTTACCGATTTTCCAAAAGGGCTTGCACCGCCGTAATCTATTAATTCAACCTGTCCATACTTAGACACTACCACATTGGTTGGCTTCACATCACAGAATGCAAAGCCGCGTTGATGTAAATCAGCTAATCGACATAATAAATAGTATCCTGTCAAATATATCCAATCAGTGCCCCGCTTCTCGATAAATGACGACATCGAAGCCCCTTCAACATACTGCATCACATAAAAAGAATATACATCTTCACCGATTAGAAAATCATCAGCATCGATAAAGAATGGTTTTTTATTGACGCGAGGTACTATCTTTTTCAATATATTAATCTCCGATTGGAGATCTGAGGTACTAAAGCCAACCTTCAGTGCATAGCTGATCTTCTTCCCGTCTACACCACCCACAACTAAGTAAACATGCCCGTTTGCACCTTCTCCTAGCTTACGCTCAATCTGATATGTAGATTTATTCCATCTGCCACGAATGCTCATCCCTGGGAGAAGCTCGGCATTAGACAATATTGTCACTTAGCAACCCATCCCTAGTATGTCTTCCCTGATTCTTAATGTGATCATGATTATACGATTGATCCTCGTTTGATCGCATTTCTCGAACAATCTCCAGTATAGCTGGTCCCGTCGGAGTTGTCCCTTTCATCTCTAAGTTATAAAATAACTCTTCCATTTTTGCAAGCTGATTTGTGGAGTTTATTAGTTTTTCACAAGAATTCCTGTTGGCTGAAGAGGCTGGAAAGCGGAATACAGATATTTCATTAGCGCCTTGTCTAGCTTGCAAGCTTAATCCCAAATCGCGAACAGCCTCTAGTACAGCGCTCCACTTAGATTTCATGCTGGCGCTAGTATCCAGAAGTAAGCTCATCCTTAGAGAGACGGTTTCGACCATCTCATCCATAACCTCAATCACTTGCGACCGCTGCTGAGGCGATAGCACCTCAATCGGGTTTGTGGTGTGCTGATTCATCTGCTTCGAGGTCATAATTCGCTTCAATTCCTCCTGCACCGTCTGACGAATGGAGCAGGCTACAGTCTGTCGAGTCATCATCTGAATGGTCTGCGCAAGCAGACTTGAATGAACTAGTCGACTTAAGCCTCCGCCCGCTTGGGCAATCTCCGCTACCTCCAGTGCACCCTTCTGGCCCAAATCTCCATGATCGAGTATTCCAATGACATTAACCACAATTCCTTCCGCATAAGCGTGAGCTGCTGCAATGACTGGATTCGTCCCTACGTTCGAGCAGCCGTCTGTAACTAGAATGATCTGCTTGATCATATCCTTCATAGCTCCTTCTCTTTATAGCATACTATCATTTCTATTAATGTGTTCCTATGATTAGTTTTGCCAAAAAAGTCGTCATTTAAAAGGATTGAGAGCCCCGTGGCAGAAAAAATGTCCCTTAACGTGATTACACGTATAATGTCGCACTTAAACATCCCTTTGTACGAACACAAGCATCCATATAGAGGGATATTCAGCATATTCTTAGCTTACGGTCTTGGGCCGTTCGACTCGCGGGAGAACATTCCAGCGTACGGTTGACCATTCTGGTTTATACTTCTCGATGCGAGTGACGATGACTGTCATATCATCTACAATATCTCCATGCTGATGCCGCACAACGGTCTCCAATAAACAATCTGCGATATCCTGCGGTGTGTCCGCCTGTATATTCTGAATAATTCGTTTCATCCAAAGCTCCTTATTCACAGCTGGTCCCGGCGTATCGTAAATTCCGTCAGTCATTATAATTAGGACGTCATCTGGAAGAAGCTGAATGGATACTAAATCGACATCGATGTCCTGAAGAATACCTACAGGTAGATTATTCGCCATAATCGTGATGATTTCATTGCCCCTCCTTATAAAGCTAGGTGTTGAACCAATCTTAAGAAAGGTCGTTTGTGCGGTATACATATCAATTAAGGCTAGATCTATGGTCGTATACATCTCATCGGCTGAACGAAGCAGAAGAACCGAATTCACAGATTTAATCGCAAGCTGCTCATCCATACCAGATTGGAGGAACTGCTGCAGAATAGCTAGTGCACCACTGCTCTCAAGCTTCGCCCTCTCACCATTACCCATTCCATCGCTTACAGCAACGGCAAATTTACCACTGCCAAGCTCAGATATATTAAAGCTATCCCCACTCAGTAATCCTCCCCCTTTTGCAGCGCCTGCAATTCCCGTATCAATCTCGTAGGCTTTGGCTGATCCGAAGGTTACTATACTGTAACCCCCTCCTTCTGGGGCAAGCTGCTCACTCTTAACGACGATGTTCTCCTTTAAGATATCCGATAGCAAGGGCGCAATTATTTTGCGGCATTCGTCATAGCCTCTAGTGTACTGGTGAACAACCTCAATCTCTACATTCCCTTCATCAAGCTGGATGACATCTATTCCTTGAATAGATAATCCCAATTGCTCCAGCGCTGTACGAATTTGCTCCTCCTGTATATAGAGCGCTTGACCTTCCCGTTTTATCTCTCGAGCGAGATCCTGCATAACCTTCGATACGCCCGACAGCTGGTCACCAACTAGCCTGCGGCTGTCGTAGATTTGTTTTTTCCAATGCATATCATGCTTATACACCTCATATTGGCGCTTCATCTGTTCCATAATCTGCTCGGTCTTCACACAGGCCTGTCGCCATTCTCCCTTAATTTCCTTCCTCGTAATGGTTGGTTGATCCTCAATGGCTCCCATCATCTCTGTCATGAATGTATACGTACGATAGAACTTGTCATCCCAGCATTGTGACTTCTTCCAGCAGGATGAGCAGGATTTGCGTGCAATCTCGTTCATAAAATGACTGACGTCCTCATCCCGCTTCATCGACTCACCCTCATGGGCGAATTGCTTAAAGCTCGCCGCAAGCTGTCTGAACACCTCAGAAAACTGTTCCACACGATCTGCAGTGATATCACGAATTCGCTTCGCGTAATCATGCTGTGTTCTTGTATGCTCTTGTGTACCTGGAATAAAGCGAGCTAACAGCTGAATGATACCTTTAGGCGTTAAGAAAAAAAGCAGGATAGCTGCAGTAGATTCTAGGATTGACTGTACTAAGTCCCGTTGATCTCCCATATACATTGCTAATATCGTCGAACCTATAAGCAGCCCAATTGCCGCTCCTGCCCGCTTGCCTTCCTTCAAGAGACCAGCTAGCATACCTGCGAAGGCTAGCACGCTCATCTGCGGGATCGCTTTCACATCAGCGAGACTGAGGATCAATCCTGTAATCACTCCTACCAGTGCTCCCATAGGGGCGCCTCCAACGAGAGCCAAGAGAAGCACTAAATAACGAGAGAGCACATGCTCCACAGAGAGTGGTCCGAGAATCCAACCGACAGTACCCGTCATGACAGAGGCCAAGAGAATGATCATACAGATCATCTCCTCATTCTTAATCCTGCGATTCTTGTGAGAGAATGTTAACAAGGGTATAGCTTGGATAAATACTAGTGTAAGAATGAATGCTAATACAGCTTCAATAACCGCCATCATCAGGTAGTACCATGACAAGCCGGTTTGAAGCGAATAAGCGAACAGATTCACTGCGAAGGCCGAGAAGAGGACTGTAACCGGGGCATAGGAAAGCTCTGATCTCTCAAAGGCATTAAGCCCTTTCTGACAGCAATAGAATACAGCCAATTGAGCGAGGATAAACCCACTCTGAGGCTCCACCGACAGGAAGCTTCCTAAGAACAACGCACCTCCAACCCACAATAAGGACTCTCTTCGCATAAAATAAACAACCGCAAAGAAAGCGATCGCGAATGGGGATAGCTCCTCTAGGATCATAGCTCTTCCTAACAGAAATGCCATGACTGTCAATAACCAAGTCCAGCGCCTGCTCCATATAGGCTGCACCAGCTTACTATTCATAAATCGAGTGCTTACTTGATGGATGCCATGACCTCCAAGGCTTGTCCATCTTCGACCTGATCTTTCCCTTGACCTTGTGTTAAACATTGAAAGAAGACACCACCTGCATTCATAGTGTCCTCTATTATAAATTTGTGTTTCTATAAAGTTTGTCGCAATACCCTGTCATTCCATATTAATTTTCCGACAAATTCTGAAATCATAATAAAACCACAGAAGCACTAAGTGCCCTGTGGTTTATATGAATTTAGATATATTAGTCTCTTCTTCCGCCCCTGCCACCACGTTTAGACTCGGTGCTCTTCTTCAGGTTGGAAATACGTTCCTCACTATCCTTTAGGAATCGGGAAACTTTGTCCTCGAAGGTTGCTTTCACTACGCCACCAGCTGGCTTGAAATTGCGGTTACCACCACGATCTCCACCGCGGAATCCGCCACCACCACCGCCGCCACCTTCGCTGCGCGGGAATCCACCACCACTACGTGGAGGACCAGGAGGTCGTTCTGGACGAGCAGGTCTTTCACTAACCGGTTTATCAACAGCCTGCCGGATAGATAGACCAATCTTACCGTCTTTGTCCACATTGATCACTTTGACTGTAACAACATCTTCAATCTTAAGATGATCGTTGACATCCTTCACATAATTATCAGCAATCTCTGAGATATGAACTAGACCTGTAACACCACCAGAAAGATCAACGAATGCTCCAAAATGTGTAATACCTGTAACTTTCCCCTCGAGCTTGGTGCCGACTTCGATTGACATAAAAGATGAACTTCCTCCTAAGCATACGCTAAGTTTAATGGGTTGCGTGAGCAATCGATAATAATAATCGATAGCGTACGCTCTAAGTTATGAATGAATTGCGTTGCATGCTAACAATGCAGATTATACATGATGTTGAATCCCTTGGTCAATATAGGATCTGGTAGGAATTATTCTCCACTCGATTCTGGAGCGATAAATAGTGTCTCTCCTTCACCGACCATCTGAAAATCCTTTCTTGCCCTCTGTTCAATATATTCATCATCATTCAATCTGGTGATTTCTAGCTTCAATTGTTCATTCACTTTCTTCGTCTCTGCTAGCTTCTGCTCCATGACATGCATTCGATCTACCTTCTCACTAATGAGATCAGCCTGATTCCAGAAAGTCATTCCTGCCCAGCCAACAAAACAAAGGACGAACATAGATAGAATTCTACGCCTTCTGCGCGAACCCTTCTTACTATTCTGATGTGATCGTTCCAGTGGGCTATGCATATGTATAGGAAGTCCTCTCCTAGTGATTTAAAACCATCGCATGATCCATTTGGAGACATACCTAGTATATTGTATCATAATTCTACCTAGGAAAACAGTGACAGACAGTATAAATCCAAGAATGATTAACAATAGGCGATACATATACATCAACGGCCTTACTAGTAGCGTATGGAGAATTTGTATACTCCATCGCAGCACTTGCATGAAGAGAGCAATAAACCAAGTCACCATTCGGCGAATAAGCCTGCTGAGTAAATAGGAATAGATAATTACACCAGCTAATAGCCCAATAAACACAAATATCCGAACTTGCCCTTCATTCGCATAAACAAGCACTTGAAAAACAAACAGAGTCGCCACTAGCCAGTAGCATACATCCATAATTGCAGTAGTCCACCGTCGCAATCTAAACTCACGGGCAAGCACTTCAATGATATCATAGCCTATCCCAAGCACTGCTCCACTGCCGGCCATAAGAGACAGGGTCAAGAATTGGACTTGGAGACTCACTTGAACAGCTTACCTAGAAGTCCCTTAGACTTCTGATGACTATTCGTATCAAGATAAGCCAATCCATCGATTAATCCTTCTATGGCCACCATACCCTGCTCTAAGTTGAAATTCTTCATATGTAGATTACTACCCTTAATCGTAAGAAAGCCGCTATCTGTTTCAAGCAGGAATTCCTCACTGTCGAAGCTTTCCACATTCAACACACCAGATATCTCAAGAACTTTTCGGTTTAGCATCTTGATTTCCTGTCTTTTGGGTTTGTGTGGATCAATCATACTTGTCCCCTCCTGAAAAGTTAGCTGTATTCCTAATAACATATGAGGAGGAGAGCTTGTTTAGAACTATGTCGCTTGGGCGGAACTATTAAAGGTCTATAACGCCCATGCTGGGCGACACAGAAATGGCCCCGCTCTCCTTGTTATGGGTAGCGGGGCCATGTATCTCATCTATTCCGATGCTATGGATTGTTCCTTGATGACTGTATACATCTCGATGGATTGCTCTTTGCGAGGCGATTCGTGGAGAATATCCACTCGTACGGTCACAAGCTTGTTCCCGTATCTCACGGTAATTTCATCCCCGACCTTAACGCTGCTGCTCGCCTTCGCTTCCTTCCCGTTGATCTCGACTCTTCCCTGATCGGAAACATCTTTAGCGACTGTTCGTCGTTTGATCAACCTGGAAAGCTTAAGGAATTTATCAAGCCGCATTATTTTACAGCTTCTTTAAGTTTGTTCCCTGCTTTGAAAGCTGGAACCTTCGAAGCTGGAATCTCGATAGCTTTACCCGTTTGCGGGTTGCGACCAACACGTCCAGAACGTGAGCGAGTTTCGAATGTACCAAAGCCGATAAGCTGAACTTTCTCGCCAGAAGCAAGAGCATCTGTAACTTCTCCTAGAAATCCGTTCAATACGGATTCAACATCCTTTTTCGTTAATCCGCTTTTTGTGGAAATGCTGTTTACTAAATCAGTCTTGTTCATTTTTTTGCCTCCTATAATTTGGTTCTTGCCTTAGATCCTGCAGAAGCCCTTGTCCCTTGTAGGTTTTCGGAAGCCTCACGTAATGATCTTTCACGCAGTAAGTATTCTTGCTTTATAAGGAAAATCCTGCATCTCGCGCGAATATTTTTATTTTAATTACAAAAAAAACTCGAATTGTAGGAAGAAATGTAATATTATAGGTCAATTTGTTAGATTACAGCTCATCCTCTACAACAATTTGGCTTCCTGCCACCATTTCTCCATCTCTGTTACATTCGTATCATCAAATCCTCTCCCAGCTCTCATTAGCTTCTGTTCTATATATTCGAACCGACTGATGAACTTGCGATTTGTTAACTGAAGCGCCTCTTCAGGATCAACAGAGCAGAATCTAGCAGCGTTCACAGCGGCGAATAATAGATCTCCCAACTCAAGCTTAAGCGCAAATTTCTGGTCCTCGGTCGAGTTGCTGGATTCATCGTGGAGAAGCTCCCTTACTTCATCTATTTCCTCTTCTACCTTCTCTAATACATCCTCAATTCGATTCCAGTCAAATCCAACCTCAGAAGCTTTCTTCTGGAGCTTATATGCATACAGAATAGCCGGTAACTCTCGAGGAATTCCAGACAGCTGAGACACGGTTGGTTTGGACTCGCCCAAAGCTTGCTTCTCCACCTTCTTCATGTCTTGCCATGCTTCTAAGGCCTCATCCGCATTGCTTGCAGTACGGTCTCCGAATACATGGGGATGGCGACGAATTAGCTTCTCATTGAGACCAGCAATAATATCCTTTACCGTAAATGCGCCTTCCTCCTCCTCCATCTGGGCATGGAGCATGATCTGGAGCAATAGATCCCCAAGCTCCTCACACATCGCAACAGGATTGTCATCATCGATCGTCTCCAGCACCTCATACATCTCTTCAATCAGGTTTTTGCGAATACTCGTATGTGTTTGCTCGCGATCCCAAGGACAGCCATCTGGACTACGCAGAATCCGTACGATTTCATGAAGCCGTTCGAATGTCCGATTGCTTAAGCTCGGGTCTTCCGCTCGAGGAATATAGATGATGGAGAGGTTGCCGTAACGCTCTATACGATCGATTTCATATAGAGGTACTGTCTCCATGTACTCTTCTCCCGGCACACCAAGTGCATGTGCAACAACGACTGGGTAATCATCAGGATATACATCCATAAGCGCAAGCTTTACATCAGAGGCCGTGAAGACATCATAAACTTGAGCGATGACCGTATGAATATGCGGTCTGATCAAATCCGAATTTAGTTGTGCGGCATCGAGTAGAGCGAATCCCTCAATGGGATCAAACCCCAGGCGAATGAACGTCTGATCCAGAAAGCTCTCCCCGCCGATAACATTAACCGTAATTCCTCTTTCAACGCTGCCTGAGATCAATTGCTGTACCGTCGATTCAGCTACCATTGGGTGTCCGGGTACTCCATAAACAATCGGACTAGCACTGTTACTTGCCTCCTTGAATAAGTAAGCAACGATAGCTTCATATGTAGCGCCAAACGATGCATGCAGCTCATATAGAGGGTCGAAGGATTCGCATGGAATACCCTCAGCTCTTAGATAGCTGATTACGGGGTGCTGCTCCGTCCTTACATACACTTGCTTAGCTTCCTTCAAGGCTTTCAGCACACCAAGAGTCAGTTGATTCTCGTCCCCAGAGCCTAAACCGACAATATTAATTGTTCCAGTCATATTCGATATCTCCTTAATGATGGTGGATGAACTGCGCAATACTATCATTCACGTGCGATTACTCGATTAAACGAAGCTTTCTCAACAACGGGAGTATTCTTCTCTCAGCTCCCGGAACGTGAGTTAGCTCTTGAGGCGTCAACACCCCAAGGCGAATAAGAGCAGCTATATATACGACCATTCCCATCATAATAGCCAGTCCAGCTATGCAGGAATTGAATAACCTCCCGGATGTAGAGATGATACTAAAGGTGGATATAAAAGCGGGTATACCACCAACGATAATGAACAGTATAGCAGACATTAGCACTAGCGCTAAGCCCGTTCGAGTCACGTATGTCGTTAGGGAGAATGTTACACCTATCCTCCTCTGAATTACAATTACATTCAAGATAGTCGCAATGGCAAAAGCAAGGACAGCGGCTAATGCTGCTCCATGTATACCCCACAAGGGAACAAGCATTATATTTAATAATACCTTGGCTATCGTCGCTATAAGTAAGTGAAAAGCAGGAATTGTTACTGAGCCAATCCCTTGCAATACACTAGTTGTAGTAATGTTGACAGTGCTGAACATTGCTGTAAAGGCTACGATGGCGATGGCCATTGTTCCCTTAGTATTCTCATAAAGCATAATATTCACAGGCAATGCTGTAATCGCAAGACCAAGCGACGCCGCTATGCCAACGATCCAAGTCAATCGAATGGCCAGCTCAGCACGCTGTTGCACAGATCGCCAGCTGTTCGCTGCTCTAGCTTCAGCAATGGCCGGTACTAGTGCAACCGAGATTGAGCTAACGAGCATTGCCACCATCTGTACCAGCGGCAGCCCCCTCGCATAGATACCAAACTCTGTCATCACATCAAGATCGCTCATGCCTGGCTGTTGAAGGAGTCGAGGTAATGTGAAAGTATCCACAATACTCATAAGCGGGACCGCAATCGCTCCTAAGCATACCGGAATGGCAAATAGTAGCATTCTTCGAGCTAAGCTGCCGAATGATTCCTTCACGTATGCGTTAGCGGCCTGCGTCTCCCTCCATCCATGCTCTTGGAGTCGCTCGTGTCTGCGCCAATACAGCAGCATAACTACGAGACCAGCCACTGCACCGGTAACAGCGCCGAATGTCGCACCTGCGGCTATCCAGCTTGCTGAGATCGTCCATGACGTGAATATGATCAGCACGATAATCATCGTACCCACTCGAATGAACTGCTCCACAACCTGAGACACCGCGGTAGGGATCATATCCCGATTCCCCTGAAAGTAACCTCGAAGCGCCGCCATAACCGGTACGAATAATAATGCGAACGATACACTCTGAATAGCAGGCATCGTCTCCGCATTCCCAATCCAACCAGCAATCGTGGCGGCACCGAAGAATAAGAGGGCGAAGCCCAGTAGTCCAGTTATGGATAACAGGATAATAGCCACCCTGAGGACTTGTCTCGCAGCTAGTATATTCCCCTTGACCACATTCTCAGACACAAAGGTCGAAACTGCAATTGGAAACCCAGCTGTAGCAAGGAATAGTATCAATATATAGAACGGATAAACTGCCGTATAGATGCCGTAAGCTTCATCCCCAGCTATATTCTGCAATGGTATCTTCTGCAATGTACCAAGTAGCTTGGATATGACAGCGGCACCACCCAATACAGCGGCACCCTTTACCCATAGAGCGCCTGTAGCACGCAGCTGCGGCTTTCCTCGCTGTTGTTCCACCTTACACCTCATTCTCACCATGCGAACATAGATCCACGGTTAATCTGAAGCCATTATATACCAGACCCACACAAGAAAAAAAGCTCCCCTTCGACCGCTAGTCTTAACTAGCTGCAAGAGAAGCAAAATATGTGCTAAATTAAATGTATACGGAGGCAGGGGTTATTGCTCCATCTGTTTCCCTAAGAATCCAGCTGCTGTTTCGGCCATCTTTAATTCCATCTGACCCATTCTTAGGTTTTCTTCTTTCGTTAGCAGAATAACTGTACCTATCGGGTCTCCCCCAGTAATAATTGGCGCAATGACATATGAATGATATTTTTCCTTCAAATCCTTGCAAATTTCTACTTCGCTTGGGCTTGTTTCAAGGATCGTTTTACGATTTTCCATACAGGTTTCTACAATCGAACCAATCTGCTTGTCCATATATTCTTTCTTCGAACCGCCCGCAAGCGTAATAATATTATCTCGATCTGTTATCATCGCAATATGGTTCGTGCTCTCGAATAATGATTCTGCATATTCCTTAGCGAAATCCCCTAATTCACCAATAGGTGAATATTTTTTTAGAATTACTTCCCCATCACGGTCTACAAATATCTCTAAAGGATCACCTTCACGAATCCTCAGTGTACGGCGAATTTCTTTAGGGATAACGACTCTGCCTAGATCATCGATACGACGAACAATTCCTGTAGCTTTCATACTCATGGTGCCTCACTTCCTTTTTTTATATTTGTACTGAATCGGTTGGATGGATTGTTTTCGATTTCTGTCCATAGTATTCATCCGTTCCCATATACTTATGCAATAACCCAATCAACATTAAGTGAAACACCTCATAAGCGCTTATATTGTTCGAGGTCAAGGATAAATTTGGGTGGGTATGTGGAAGATTTGTCCTGAGCTTGAGCAGACAAACTCATCTATTTCAGCGATTACTACCTAATACTACCTAGGAAAAAACAGTGAAAAAACAGTGAAAAAACACTCACAGCCTCAGTTAGTCGGTTTTTCCGCCTATCTCGATCCCTCGCACCAGTATCCTGCCACAGTTAGTCGGTTTTTCTGCCTATCTTGCTCCCTCGCACCCGTATCCTGCTCCTGTAAGTCGGTTTTTCCGCCTATCTCGATTCCTCGCACCAGTATCCTGCCACAGTTAGTCGGTTTTTCTGCCTATCTTGCTCCCTCGCACCCGTATCCTGCTCCTGTAAGTCGGTTTTTCCGCCTATCTCGATTCCTCGCACCAGTATCCTGCCTCAGTTAGTCGGGTTTTCTGCCTATCTCGATCCCTCGCACCAGTATCCTGCCTCAGTTAGTCGTTTTTTCCGCCTATCTCACACAATTCGAAGAATACATTAGAATACATGCCTATAACCAATCGATATCAGTATATTCTGGTTATACTACAAGTTTTTAAGGATTAACCGCTCGATATCACGTTTGATCATCAACAAGCCTATGCTCGGGCCAGATGCATTTTGTTTATCTGATCATGTTATCTTTTCCTGTTTATCTTGTCCTGTTTATCTTGTCCTGCTTATCTTGACCTGCTTATCTTGTCCTGTTTATCTGGTTGTATCTGAATAAACTTATGAAAGAACTTATACATTCTGATCTCACAAAAAAGGATGCCCACAAGTAGACAATAATCTACATGAGGAACATCCCTTATAAAAGTTAATCGAACCACTAAGAGGTTCATTCAATGTTATTACTCAGCATTTTTTAGCGTTATTACCTAGCCTTCTCTTTTCAGTGTTATTACTCAGCCTTCTCAGTTCCAGCTCCATCAACAGGAATCTCAGGTGCTTCAGTACCTGCTGGAGCTTCAGTACCTGCTGGTGCTTCAGGCTCTTCAGTCTTCGGAAGATTTACTTCACCGATAATAAGCTTAGGCACTTCATTCTCAATAAAGTCTAAGAAATACGCATTAATCATGTCCGATTTAACAGTATTCTTAACCTCTTCGTACTCTTTAGTATTGCGGGCCTCCACAACAACAACATGGTAGCCGTATTCTGTTTCGATTGGCTTGCCTATCTCATTAAGCGGTTGGTTTAATGCTGCATTCTTGAAGCTCTCCACCCATTTATTCACATCGGCATTCTCATAAATCCCGCCCGTTGACTTATTGCTGTCGTCGGAGTATTCAAGCGCTAGCTTGTCCCAATCACCGGTGCTCTTCAGCTTATCATAAGCTTCATTCGCACGCGCTAGCGCTTCTTCCTTGGTACGCATATCTTTGCCTGCTTGATCCTTAAGTGCTACGAGCACATGACGAACGGTTGCATGTGTGTAAGCATCCTTATCCGCCTTTATATTCTCATCATACTTGGATTTAATTTCATCTTCTTTAAACTTAGCAGCTAATACCGATTGTAGATTATATTGTGTGAACACATAATTCTCTAGGTCATCGAAGCCTATCCCATTTTCCTTCATGAAAGCTTCAATCTGAGTCTTCTGTTCAGCATTCTTCTCTAGGCCTTCCTTCATACTCTTAGCTGCTTCTTCGGCTTGTTTCTCGGATTCCTTAATAACCTCTTCCGTAGCTTCCTTGGATAGAATCCGTTCAGCTATGTGTTGGTTAAGCACCATGGATTGAAAATCAGGCAGCATCTCTAAGTACATATAATTCTGATCAAGCAGCTTCCTTGCCCCAATATAGCTGTTATACTCTTTCTCTGTGACTGTACCGCCTTCATACTTCGCAATGATGTTACCTGCTGCTGCTTCATCGCCGCTATTGTTATTATTGTTGTTACCTCCGCAAGCGGATAGCAGGATAACGGTTAAGATTACAAGTCCGAACAGGTACGGTTTGTATAGTGATCTTTTATTATTTGGCAACATTGTGTAGTTCTCCCTTCGGTTTAATGACCTCTTCAAATTCGATCATGAATTTCTCAAGCAGCTCAAGCAGCTGGTCAGAGGTCATTCCTTTTCCTTTTAGCGTAATATGGATGCGAGGTCCATCAGCCAGCTTGAGTCGGCCACCCAATCTTGGCCCAAGCGCCATTAGCTTCTGTCCATGGATTGTATCTACTCGGCTATCAGCTATCTTAATAACCATATCTTCACCTTGCTGTTGAATCGACTCGATTCCGTAAGCAATTCCGTACACCTTGAGCTTGGCAACCAACAATAGGCGAGTTACTTCATCTGGCGGATCTCCGAAGCGGTCTTCTAGCTCCTCATACAAATCATTGGCTTCCTGTATCGAGGAGATTGATGCTGCTTTCTTATACACTTCAATCTTCTGCATACTATCATAAATGTAGGTTGAAGGTAAATAGGCGTCGATATGAATATCTATCTGCACATTCCACTCCGTGGATACAGGTGTGTAATCACCATCTAGTGCAGCTTTACGCTGACGAATTTCCTCCGCTAGCATCTGAGAATAGAGATCAAAGCCTACAGAGGCAATAAATCCATGCTGCTCAGCACCAAGTAAATTGCCTGCTCCACGGATCGCCAGATCACGCATCGCTATCTTAAAGCCGCTCCCTAGCTCCGTGAATTCTTTAATCGCCTGAAGTCTCTTCTCTGACACCTCTGTCAGCACTTTATCCCTCTGATAGGTTAAATATGCATAAGCGATTCTATTAGAACGCCCAACACGACCTCGAAGCTGGTAGAGTTGAGAGAGTCCCATTTTGTCAGAGTCATGCACAATCAAGGTATTCACGTTCGGTATATCCACACCCGTCTCAATAATGGTTGTACTTACCAGCACATCGAATTCACCATCGAGGAAATCAAGAATCGTCTTCTCTAGCTCCTGCTCATTCATCTGACCATGTGCAACTGCAACACGAGCATCGGGTACGAGAGCGGATATTTGCTCGGCCATCTGATGAATACCCATCACCCGATTGAATAGAAAATATACCTGCCCATTGCGTGCAAGCTCTCGTTCAATCGCTTCTCGGATCAGCGATCCGCTATATTCCACAACATAGGTTTGCACCGGGAAACGATTCTCAGGAGGTGTCTCTATGACAGACAAATCCCGAACACCCAGAAGCGACATGTGTAAGGTTCTTGGGATAGGTGTTGCCGTGAGCGTCAGTACATCTACATTCGCTTTAAGGCGCTTCAGCTTCTCCTTATGTGATACCCCAAAGCGTTGCTCCTCATCTACGATAAGCAACCCCAAATCCTTGAATTTGATATCACTCGATAGAAGTCTGTGGGTCCCAATAACAATATCTACCGTTCCACTCTTCAAGCCCTTCATCGTTTCCGTCTGTTCCTTCTTCGAACGAAAACGGCTAAGCACTTGGAGTGTCATCGGAAAGCCTGAGAAGCGCTCTCTGAATGTCTCATAATGCTGCTGTGCAAGAATCGTAGTTGGTACTAGGATCGCTACCTGCTTACCTTCAATAGCTGCTTTGAAGGCAGCACGGATCGCTACCTCCGTTTTGCCGTAACCGACATCTCCGCATAGGAGACGGTCCATCGGTTGTTTTTTCTCCATATTGGTTTTAATCTCGGTTATGGCTCTTAGCTGATCTGGAGTCTCATCATAAGGGAACATCGCTTCGAACTCGGATTGATAAGGCGAATCCTTCGAGAACGCGTATCCTGGGGCTTCTTGTCTGTCTGCATAAAGCTTGATCAGCTCATCTGCGATATCTTTAACAGAGCTTTGCGCCTTCGACTTAGCTCGCTGCCAATCAGCTCCACCAAGCTTNNCTTATTGATCTTGGGATCTCGTTCCTCAGAGCCTACATACTTCTGCACCATCTCAATCTGCTCAATTGGCACTGAGAGTCGATCTCCGCTAGCATATTGAATATGAATATAGTCCTTATGAAGTCCACCGACGACGAGCGTACCAATACCCGTGTATTTACCTATCCCATGATTAACATGCACGACATAGTCACCCGGTTTAAGCTCAGTATAACTTTTCAGTCGTTCTGCATTCTCGATTTTCTTATCTACTCGCCTTGCCTTCCGCTGCTTCTGTGTGAAGATCTCACCTTCGGTAATGACGACCAGATGAACGGAGGGCAGCTCGAAGCCCGCTTGCAGATTTCCATCCATAATCTCTGGCAGCGGAATTTGATAATCTAACAGAACTCGCTTGATATGCTCCACTCGGTCTTTACCATTAGCTAATAATATGACCCTCGAGCCCGTCTTCTCCCAACGCTCCATCTCCGCCTTCAGTACATTCATCTGACCATGGAAATTCTGCATGGATCGACAGACGAAATTTAATATATTCTGTGGCTGCGTCTGCGGAATTTGTCTTAGGAATAAAGACAGGTATACAGCTTGGAATGGCTTGGGGTGGAACAATGAATCATAGCTCTTGGACAATACACATGCTGGTAGAATGCGACCGGCCTGCAATAAATCAGTAACCATCTCTGCCTCATCGCGTTCAAGCTGCTTGGAGGTTTCTATTAAACGAAGGGGCTCGTCTATGAATAATATGGAATCCTGTGGCATGTAGTCGAGCAGTGTCTGTCTCTCGGGGTAGAGGAACGAAATATATTTGAATATATCCTGAAAATATTGATGCTCCCGTAATTGCTCTACTTCCTGTCCAACCGTTTCCTTTAATCGAAGTTTGGCCTGCCGATCGGTCATCCGTGACAGCTGTTCCTCCAGCCTCTCGGCGAGATGCTGCGCCGCATTATTAAATCGCTGCTTATCAGCGATAATCTCACGGCATGGTGGTAAGCTAACCTCAATAAGCTTATCTATGGATCGCTGGTCTTCTGCGGAGAATGTTCGGATCGAATCAATCTCATCATCGAACCATTCCATCCGATATGCTTGGTTTGAGGTGAGTGGATATACGTCCACAATCCCCCCGCGAACGCTCATCTCACCTTGACGTTCAACCCTCTCAACTCGCTCATAGCCAAGCTCTGATAATCGAAGCATTGCACTTTCCATAGGAAGCGTGTCGCCTACACGCAGAAGAAGCCGCCCAGAAGCAAAAATCTGCTTTGGCGGTATAAGCCTGCGAATGCCTGCATAGGGAGCAACAATGATGCCTCGATGCCCCTCAGCAAGCCGAGTGAGCACCTCAATACGTTGGGCTAGAATATCTGGGCTAGAGAAGGCTGATTCGGTTACCATCAGCTCATTGGCTGGATATAACAAAGCCTTCTCTTCATCTGGCAAACACTCATTGAGGTCTTCAACAATTCGCTGAGCTGCAAACATATTATGTGTAACAATCATCATAGGTCTTTGTAATTCGGTATGAAGTGAGCTCATTAATATTTGCTTAGATGAACCTGCCAGCCCTGATACAAGCTGTTCCTTCATACCTTGACGGATACCCGTTAGGATAGAGGTGAAATCTACATCCTCCGAGAATAATCGAAGCAATGAATTCATGTAATTAGTTAATCTCCTCTCGCCATCAGAATTTTGCGATAGCAAGTCTATTGAATAGAGTTTATTGCAGTGGATTCTCAAGTAAAGATAGCTCCGGATAGCTCTCTAGTGTCTGAGAGCAATAATCACATATGACCTTTACCGTTACTTCTCCATTCGAATTATACGCTATTATATCCCTGCGTTCATCAGGGGTCAAGAAATGGAAGCCTAGCTGAAATTCATTCACAGTATCATCCATGATCTCACCAACCATCGTGTGACAGTGGCGACAAATATATTTTACAGTCATGTGTATGCCTCCTAGAGTTAACCTATGCTTAAGGTAATATTGAAGACGACTTCAATATTCATTCTCTAGTATGACCCACCACTGTACAATCTAGCCATGATTTCCAGACATCACGAGTTAAATTTAGCCATCGCCTTGTCGAAAGGATGCTCCATTGCAAATTCAATAGCTTCAACAGCTCGGTCCAACACAGGTATTAATAACTCCGATTCAGACTTCGTGAAATTAGCAAGAACATAATCTGCGATATCATAGCCTGGTGCAGGTCGTGAAATGCCAATACGAATACGATTGAAAATTTGTGTGCCTAGGTGCTGCACAATCGATTTAATACCGTTGTGCCCGCCAGGACTCCCTTGATATCTTAATCGAGCTTGTCCGAATATCGTATCCAGATCGTCATAGACAACGATCCCCTCATCGATTGACGACTTTGTATAATCTAGGAACGCCCTGATGGATTCTCCTGATAAATTCATATAGGTTTGTGGCTTGATGAGAGCTACCTTCTCCCTGCCAATCATACCCTCACCTATGATCGCCTTGAATTTATTCTGAGAGAACTTGATGTGATGCTTGTCGGCAATACGATCAACACACATAAAACCGACATTGTGTCGATTGTTCTGATAGTTCTTCCCGGGGTTTCCCAGGCCGACAATCCATCTCATGCTCATAACTCCTTATCTAATAAAAAATAACTACTGCTTCATGCAACGTTTGTCCACTATGAATTGTCTCTATTATGAGGTGATATGAATATGTATGAGAATGGACAGCTTCTAACGGAAGATACACATTTTGCAGATCATATCGAACGAGACGTACCTATTCAAATTTATCGTAATAATGCACATAATGACATTGGCTTTGTTCAAGAGATATCTGATCTATTCGTTAAGGTGAACGATACGTTCTATCGCCGCGATTTATTCCACTTCATCTCTAGACCAGGGTACTAACGGTAACGGCAGGCCGTTGTGCTTTCTTCTGCCCCTCGAACAATTTACTAACTGATAATTCCTCATGCACTAGAATAATCGCTTCTCCCACAAGAGGTGCTACAGACAGCACCTTTATCTTAGCCGATGGAGTAGGATGAGTAATCGGTATCGTATTCAACACTATAAGCTCATCGATAGGCGCCTTCTCTATTCTCTCCATGGCAGGACCAGACAATACCGGATGAGTACAGCATGCATAAACGCTCTTCGCCCCATCCGCCATTAACGCATTCGCAGCGAGCACAATCGTTCCAGCTGTATCAATAATGTCATCAATTAGAATGCAGGTCTTACCCTTCACCTCACCAATGATATTCATCACTTCACTAATGTTCGGAGCAGGGCGTCGCTTATCAATGATTGCGAGTGGAGCTGATAAATCATCCGCCAATCTTCTAGCCCTTACTACACCACCATGATCCGGTGATACAACAACAATGTCCTCTAGCTGTTTATTCAAAAAGTATTGTGCAAGGATCGGAACCCCCAGTAGATGGTCGACAGGAATATCGAAGAAGCCTTGGATTTGCATAGCATGTAAGTCTAATGAGATTAATCGATCTGCGCCAGCCTTCTCTATAAGATTCGCTACTAGCTTAGCCGTGATTGGGTCACGTGGGCGAGCTTTACGATCTTGGCGGGCATATCCATAGTAAGGAATGACTACATTGATGGTCTTGGCAGAGGCCCGCTTCAGTGCATCAACCATAATGAGCAGCTCCATTAAGTGATCGTTAACCGGTGCACAGGTGGATTGGATGACATATACATCACAGCCACGAACGCTTTCCTCTAGTTGAACCTGTATCTCACCATCACTAAACTTGATTACTTCAGAATGGCACAGCGGCAATCCAATCCATTCAGCGATTTCAGCCGCTAATTGCGGATTGGAATTGCATGTGATCAATTTCAGCTTGTTATCCCCATAAACCTTCATCTCAATGATCGCTCCATTACTGTTGTTTTTTTATACGTGATTTCAATTTAGCTGCATACCCAGGTTTGTTCACTTGTCGAGTACGAGCAATAGCTAATGCATCCTCGGCTACATTGTGTGTAATAGTGGAACCGGCTACAACGTAAGCACCTTTGCCAATATGAATAGGTGCAATTAGATTACTATTGCTTCCGATGAAAGCATCGTCATCAACCTGTGTAACATGCTTCTGCACACCATCATAATTAGCGGTAATTGACCCGCAGCCCATGTTTACGTTCTTCCCAATCTGAGCATCACCAACGTAGCTTAGATGTGGGATCTTGCTTCCCTCACCAATCGTAGAATTCTTAATCTCTACAAAGTCGCCTATCTTGACACCTGCCGCCAGTTTAGCTCCTGGCCGCAAATAGGCAAATGGACCGATGGTCGAGCCCATCCCCACCTCCGCTTGATCAAGCACAGACTGCCTAATCTGAACGTCATCATGTAGAAGACATTCACTGATCTCCGTCTGAGGTCCAATGATACAATTCGATCCGATCACCGTATTCCCCCGCAGGTAGCAATCCGGATGGATAATCGTGTCCGCGCCAATCTTTACATCTGCATCAATATATGTGCTGTCTGGATTGATCAATGTGACACCACTTAACATGTGCTGCTTATTAATTCGCTTGCGAAGGATTTCTTCTACCTGAGAAAGCGCAACTCGATCATTGACACCCGTGGCCTCAGCAGGGTCATTCGTACAATAGCCTTCAATATGGTGTCCAGCCTTATGAAGAATACCAATAACGTCCGTCACATAATATTCACCCTGTGCATTGTGATTCGTGACCTGGTGCAGGGCTTCGAAGAGCTGACGATTATTAAAGCAATAGGTTCCTGTATTGCTCTCGGTGATCCTACGCTCTTCAGCTGTACAATCCTTCTCTTCAACAATGCGCAGCACTGCACCCTGTGCATCACGAACAATACGACCATAACCAGTAGGATCGTCCATCTGAGCAGTGAGTAGCGTTCCTGCAGCTTGGGTCTCGATATGCGTCTGAATGAGATTACGTATCGTCTGTTCGGTTAATAATGGGGTATCCCCATAAAGAATCAGTGTTGTTCCCTCTAGATTCTCTAGTAAATCCGCTGCTTGAAGAACAGCATGACCCGTACCGAGCTGCTGCTCCTGTATAACATATTCCACCTGATCGCCTAGTACATCCTTAACCATACTTGCTCCGTGGCCGACAACAACCACGGTCCGATCGACTTCTATCCTGTGAAGCAAGTCTAGTATATGCTTAACCATAGGCTTACCACATACCTTGTGAAGTACTTTGTAAAGCTTAGATTTCATTCTAGTGCCCTGTCCTGCCGCTAGCACAATTGCATGGGTATGCAACAGCACCGCCTCCTAATCATCGTAAATCAGATATTTGTGCCAAACGAGAATATTGATTTGCAGCCCATCTAGTGGACTAAATGTAAGCAATATAAAGGTTTTGTTCCCTTAGAATCATATCTTACTTTACAGCAAAAGAAAAGAGAGCCAAATGGCCCCCCCTCAAGAAAATCATCTAAATTATGAGACTTCTTCAATAACCGTATCGGACTCATCCGTAAGTGCACGATCATATTCATCCAGCACTGCAGATTGAATCTTCTCCCGTGTTGCTGAAGATATGGGATGAGCAATGTCCCGAAATTCGCCATCAGGAGTACGTTTGCTCGGCATAGCAACAAACATTCCATTATTGCCGTCTATTACACGAATATCATGTACGACAAACTCATTATCGATGGTAATGGAAGCTATCGCTTTCATCCTCCCCTCCGAATTCACTCGGCGAAGTCTTACGTCCGTAATTTGCACTTTATGTCACCACCTTTTCCTATGAAAAAAACAACTTGGCTATATATTCCACATTTGCATCACAAATCCTTCTTCAAAATGTAAATTTTTTGGTTATCTTTGTAAATCTGCGATCAATTCTATCTCAATTCCTACATCCTTGGGTAATCTGGCCACTTCAACCGTTGAACGGGCGGGCTTGTGCTCCCCCATATAGCTTGCATAAATCTCATTAATTTCTGCGAACTGGTTCATATCCTTGATGAAAACGGTTGCTTTTATCACTTGCTCAAACCCGACACCGGCAGCCGCTAATACTGCTTTCAGATTAACAAACACTTGATGCGTTTGTTCTTGGATCCCACCTGCCACAACCTGACCTTCTAAATTCAATGGGATTTGTCCAGATGTGAATAATAGGTTACCTGCACGAACCGCTTGAGAATATGGACCGATCGCCTTCGGTGCTGCCTCTGTTGATATTGTTGTTAATTCCATCTTTATACACCCCTTATTTACATGAAATAATTACCTGGCTGTACTGCAATTTTCCGAGTCTTCGCATCCACGTCAGTAAGCTTTGCTAGAGATATGTAGTCCTCCACCAGATGCTCCTCATTATCTACCTCTCCGGACTCAACAAATACGCCTACACCCTTTACGGTAGCTCGAAATTCTTGCAGTAAATCCATCATACCTTTAATCGTACCTCCAGCACGCATGAAATCATCAACGATGAGCACGCGTGATTGCTCCTTCAACGCCCTACGGGCAAGGGACATCGTCTGAATTCGTTTCGTCGAGCCTGACACGTAGTTAATGCTAACAGCGGAGCCCTCCGTCACCCGGTTGTCTCGTCGAACAATAACAACAGGCAGGTTCAAGTATTGTGCAGTCGCATAAGCAATCGGTATTCCCTTCGTCTCTACAGTCATAACCACATCTAGATCTCTAGCGGAGAATGCTGCAGCGAACATCTTACCTATCTCATTCACTACGCCAGGAACCCCTAGGATATCGGACATATAGAGATAGCCGCCCGGGAGAATTCGTTCCGGCTGATCTAATTGGATACAAATTTTCTGAATTGCCTTAAGCGCATACGCTTTGGAAATCTTCGGGATATATTTAACTCCACCTGCTGCGCCGGCCATCGTCATTAGTTCACCGAGTCCTTCGCTCTCGAACACTTCCTTAATAATTGCAAGGTCTTCACTGATTGAGGATTTGGCGGAGCTATAGCGATCCGCGAATGTTGTCAAGGGGATGAGTGTGTGCGGACGGAATAATAGGTACTGGGTCATTTCAACTAATCGTGCACTTCTCCGAAGTTTTTTCAAGAGATTTACCCCCTCATAATTGCCTTATGCAGAAATCCGAATATTATAAAGAAAATATACCATTTTTATACGCCTTTTCGCAATATCTGATGGCAAATTGATGGAAGGAATACCTCCATGGCTATAATTTTCTTAACGCAATGTCAAACTACCTCCCGCGCCTAGGGAGCGAACAGCATAGACCTCATTGCAAAATCCACGCAAACCATTATAAATACGATGAACCTTAGATTGCTTACTTACTAATCCAAATACCGTAGGTCCACTTCCTGACATCAGCACACCTTCAGCGCCTAATTTCAACATGGACTCCTTGATTCTCCTTACCTCTGGATACAATCCTAGGGTAACTTCCTCTAGTACATTACCTATTGAAGCACACATCCTATGGAAATCCTGATTCTCAATAGCTCTCAGAAGACCTCTCGTGTCAGGGTGCTTCCGTATAGCTGAGGCTTTAAGCTTCCCATACACATCAGACGTGGATACATGAATGGGAGGCTTAGCAAGTATCACCCAGCACTGAGGAGGTGCCTTGATTGGCTGCAGTCGTTCTCCCCTCCCTCTTGCAATCGCTGTTCCTCCAGACACACAGAAGGGTACATCTGAACCAATTTCCTCACCAAGCTTCTGCAATTCAGATAACGATAAGCCTAATTCCCATAGTCGATTTAACCCGCGCAATGTTGCCGCGGCATCACTGCTTCCTCCCGCTAAGCCGGCAGCTACAGGTATGTGCTTGTCCAAGTGAATATGAACGCCACGACTAATACTGTAGCGTTCTTTCATCAACCTGGCTGCTTGTACCGCCAAATTCTTGTCGTCAAGCGGTATAAAGCCCACTTGACTCGTAATGATTATGGAGTCCCTTGGCAGCTCAGTAAATTCCAAGCGGTCCGCTAAATCTACCATAGTCATGATCATCTCTACTTCATGATAGCCATCTTCTCTTTTATGTAATACATCTAATGATAAATTGATCTTGGCTGGAGCTTTCTCGAATATTCTCATTAGCACCTTCTCCATCATCTATGGGGTAATTATCTTATGCACTTCCCTAATACTAACAAACTCGTGTGAGAAATACATCATAGAAGTGCACGAAGTTAATAATCATTCTTACAATATAAAAAAAAGCTAAAGCTCACAAACGCTTTAGCCTGTCCCTGTCTTCCTTGTCTACGAGCGTTTCATAGACTGCTCAGCCATCTGGATCGCACGCTTAACCATGTTGCCAGCATCCTTGGTTGTAATCGATCCCCAGCCATTCTGCTCTACGGTACCATAGAATCCTAAGTCCTTAGCTAATTCAGCTTTAAATTGTTCAGACATGACACCACGATTTCTTCGGCCCATATTTCAACGCCTCCTAATCGGGAATTTAGTTGGTTGTCAGGGACATATGTAGTATTCGATGCGCTGGGGGAATATAAACACAATAAGGCTCACTTTCCAAATAATCACCTGTAACTGCGTATGCTCTTGAACGCGATCCCCCACATACAAACCGGAATTCACATATGCCACACTTCCCTTTATACAGATCAGGATTGCGCAATTCCTTTAAAATCGGGGATTCACGATAAATGTCCTTTAACGGCCTTTCCCTCACATTCCCAACCTTGATCGGCAGTAATCCACTCGGCAGTACATCACCAGTATGGGAGACAAAGATAAATCCATTCCCATCATTCACCCCTTGAGGTGCACGCTTCAAACCATCAATGAGGTAGGCCGTATCCATGATCGAATCTTCATAACGTATGTCGCCTTTATCCACTAAATTTTCTCTTGTCTTCTGTTGGATAACCACACGCCGATAATGCTGAGCTGCCGTTGTTTTAATATCAAAGGGCGCTGTTTTACCTAACTCATATAACCACCGAAATACTTTTTCATGCTCAGCAGGTGATATACAGTCGTCTATTTGCCCTCTTCCTGTAGGTACAAGAAGAAAGATATACCACATAACCGCTTTTAATTCAGCTACGAGCTCGGCCATTTGTTCTAGACTTTCATAATTATAACGAGAGATGACGGTATTGATCTGCAGCGGCATTCCTAATTCATTCAAGGATTTGATCTTCTCGACTGTTAAGGCAAAGGATCCGTGTATTCCTCTAAAATGGTCATGAATCGAAGGTGTTGGCCCATCAAGGCTTAGCCCCCAGCGTGATAATCCAGCTCGTTTGGCCCTCTCCATTCTTTCCTTCGTAACCATCTGGGTAGCACTCGGAGTCATTGATACGCGCATTCCTTTATTGACTGCGTATTCAGAAAGCTCAAAGATGTCATCCCGCATCATACAGTCTCCACCTGTAAATACAAGCATTGGATTATTTATCTCATATATTTCATCTATCAGCTTAATTCCCTCTTCATGGTTTAATTGATTTGAATCCGGCTTCGTTTGTGCGTCAGCCCTGCAATGAATACACTTTAATTCACATGCTCTCGTAACTTCCCATATTACAATGAATGGATTCTGGCTATAATCAATTGTGCTATGAACCCTTCCTTGCGGGTGAACCATGTTGTGCATGATCATCTCCACCTTTGTCAGCTAGCCTAATCGAAATAGTCGGAATCGTCTATGCGATTTGACACAATGAGAACAAAAAAAAGCATCGGTGTGACCGATGCTGATTCTGATTGCTTTATTGAACTTGTGCATACATAATTCGAACTTGTCCTTCATCATTACATACGGTTACTTCAACCGATTCTGTTAATATGTCCGCATAGCTGTAGGATACTCGCTTGAAAGCATGCTGTTCCTGGTCCAGCTTAACGATGAATACAGAAGGGTAGGTTTCTTCTAAAACGCCGGTACGCTCAATAGTCTTTCGACGCCCGCCGTTAGCTTTCAACATGATCTTACGTCCTACATGGACTTCCAAGCTACGCTTGATTTCCGTTAGAGCATTCCTCGTCATTGTCAGCTACCACCTCTTTCCTCGTTAATTATACTGCGGAGGAAGTTAAAAGTCAAATGAGGAGAAATATTATAACAGGCTTGTAAAGCCATTGTCAACGAGTTAATTCGCCCAAATCCAATACTTTTTTACAATCAAAATTCTAAATATTCACAGTTTGTTCACATTATACAGCTTTGGAAGTCCAATTCTAAAGCTCCCTCGTGTTTCAATTCCGCCTATTCCGTCCATTCCGCTTACTGTATGTTTGATGACTTCATGAATATCGCTAGTCCCTCTAATCGATGTATATGCCATGGTTGAGGCAATATACACAGGGTCAAGAGCGTGAATGAGAATCCGCGCTGGAGAGCTTGCAAAATTAGCACCCGCCTGCAGCAAGGCTTCAAAATGTGATTGACAGGCACCCGCGATAATCGTCAAAGTATCCCGATTACGCTCATAATATCGAGCAGCCTTCACAGCCTTCACAAAATTCTCTGTGTTCTTATAGCTCCCAATATAGCTTTTATCGTAGCCTCCACGCATTTTGATTAAGCCGTCATGTCCTGTAATAATGAGTATATCCGGTTTAACCTTCGGCAGGAGCTGATAAACGGCATCCGCCATCATGGACTCTCGAACATAATGACCTTCCGCAGGAATATTCAGCTGCTCATAAACCTCCATACTCTTACGCAAGTATGTTGCATCGCCGTCCAAGTGAAGTATGCGACCCGGCAGCTCAAAGTACATGGAGTCATCCACCGATGAATGATGCTGTTCAACTCGTGTTCGCCTAATATCTTGATATAACCCTTGCAATCTCTTCGCATCAATAGCTCTGGTGTTCTCTACAGCTGCCTCCCGCTGGTAAAGATGTTCATCCTTCAATGTCAGATCTGACAATACAGCATCTGCTAACAAGCGAACCTCAATCCCTCTTAGGATGGCCACCTCTCGTTGAATGCTCTCCACCTTGAAGATAATGTCATCCCCATAAGATTTACGGGAAACCAGATTCCCTTGCCTCCACATGCTAGCATCCCCTCCCACGTTAAGCCTGTGATCTCGAGATATCCTATGGGCTGAGTAAGGGATTGGTGCTAACTTTAACCAACGGTCAACCTAATTCCTCTTGAATCTGTTCTGCTAGACGAGCAAATTCCGCGATTGACAATGTTTCGCCACGACGTGAGGGATCAATATTGCAATGGTCTAAAGCGCGAGTAAGCTGCTCTTTATGATCTTTACCGAATTTGGAAATCAAGTTATTCCACAATGTTTTGCGACGCTGAACAAAGCAGGATTGCATAACCTCGAAGAAGAACAGCTCATCCTTCACTTCAACAGGCGGTTTGGACCGAACCGTTAATCGGATAACTGCCGAATCTACATCTGGTCTGGGGATGAAGACAGAGCCTGGTACAATAGCCACTACCTTGGGCTCACAGTAGTACTGGACCGCAACACTCAAGCTCCCGTATTGCTTCGTGCCCGGAGCTGCTCCCATTCGCTCAGCGACTTCCTTCTGCACCATGACGACGATATGCTCAAGAGGTAACCTGGCCTCTAATAATTTCATAACAATCGGTGTAGTTACGTAATAAGGGAGATTGGCGACCACACTAACCCGCGATACCTCTTGAAAATGCTCTTGAAAAAGCTCCTCCAGGTCGATCTTCAATATATCTCCGTGAATTAGCTGGACATGGGAGTAATCGGCTAAGGTTTCTTTCAATACAGGGAATAATCTCTGGTCGATCTCTACTGCGACAACACGACCTGCTGCCTCTGCTAGGTGCTGGGTAAGCGCTCCGATACCAGGACCGATCTCTAACGCCCCTTTAGTAGCATCTAATTCAGCAGCAGCGACAATATTATTCAATATATTCGGATCAACAAGGAAATTCTGACCCAAGCTCTTCTTCAGCTTAATATCATATTTCTTAAGCAATTCATTCGTCTTCGTCGGTGTGGACACCTTATTCATACATAGCCATCTCCATCCATCTCAGTTAAAGCCGCATTAAACTCATCCATTGTGATAGCAAACATTGTACAGCGCTTATAGAACTGCTTGCCATTACAGTAGCCAATACCCAGTATCTTACCCAATTCCAATCTACGTTCAGCCGCACGAGGGTGACTAATAAGCCCAGCCTGGATCAAGTGCTCCCAGCCTATGTCTGTCTTCATCCCAGAGAATTCCGTTCTCACACGCTCCAGTGCCCTAACAATGATAGCTGGAGAGGCATTCTCCACTCCTATGTCATCCTTAAGCTTGGCTTCTTCAACGGTTATAAATGCATGCTTACATCCTGGCACCTTGCTTGATATAATCTTCCGTATTCGCTCTCCTGCGTGATCAGGGTCTGTAAAGATAATTACACCTCTTCGCTCTTGCGCTAAACGAATACGTTCAATTGTCCCCCTGTCTATGGCCGAGCCTCCTGTTTCAATCGTATCCGCATGTACGGCACGACGTATGGAAGCTGTATCGTCCTTTCCTTCAACAACAATTACCTCTTTAATCATAACTATTCCCTTCTGCGAACAATATGTTGTTGTTTCTTATTCGCGAGAAAGAGAGAAGAACCCTTTGGGTTCTCCTCTCTTTACGGAATTATTTGTCCATTCGTCAATTAATTGGCTTGAGGCTTGTTCGGCCCTACGATATAGACAGTCACTCCACGCTTCCGACCAAATTCGTTTGCATAGTCGCCGTCCTCATAGTAGATATCGATATGCTTACCCTTCACACCACTACCCTTATCCTCGGCTCGACGGAAGCCATAGCCCTCGATATAAACCCACCAGCCCATCGGAATTACCTTAGGATCAACAGCGATGGTTCGCCCTTCTTCAACCGTTGTGCCTGAGAATGTAATGCCATATTGAGGATGCTCAGCCGTCTTCCCCGTAGACTGGAAGCCAGCATCATATGCAGTCAATTGGACACCAGTCAGGATTTGTTTAACTGCAAAGGTTAATCCTTTCTTCGTAACCTCTTGGACGGCGGGACTTGTCGCAGATAGGACAGTCACGGGATTCCTCGTCCCTACCGCTATGACTTCGTCCACGCTTGCAGAAGCAAGCGTTGTATTCATAACCCTCTCCAGAGCGAGAATACCATCTTCATAAGTATACTCAACCGATTCAATCAGAATACCCTCTTGACCTGCACTCACTACCGCTTCCTTGCCCTTCGCAAGCTTCGTATCCTTCGTCTTCACAATATTGAACGGAAGCTCCTTCTCAACTTCTCCATACGCCTTCTCTACACGTATAATCCGAACAGAATCTCCCGCTTTTACAGGTGCATCAAGCTCAGGAACGGTTTTGTCATAGGCGCTTAACGTGATATTCAGATCCGCTAACGCTTCTGAAACTGTATGGCCAATTGTATGTGCAACTAGCTGCTGTCCATCAACAATTACTGCTAATGGGTGGGTTTGCTCAATCTCTATGATATCGCCATGCTCGAGCTTACTATGAGCAGGCAATGAAATTCGATCATGCACATCAAAGACAA
The DNA here is from genome assembly GCA_002383285.1 of Caryophanales bacterium UBA4100. Taxonomy (GTDB): domain Bacteria; phylum Bacillota; class Bacilli; order Paenibacillales; family UBA4045; genus UBA4045. The sequence goes on along the minus strand of DFXU01000005.1, from coordinate 13,734 downwards.
TTGATTGCTCCTCAAGCAATCGTTCTAGCTTCCATTGTCTGGTGGTTACCATCTGTTCCTTACCATTGATAATGAGCTTGATTTCTTTATACGACGTTCCATACAGCATGATTAGGAACAAGAAAATCACGGCAATGGCAGTTAGTGCAACAACAGTAATCCTACTCATGTTCTCATTCTTCCAGCTTCTTGCTGAAGTCAGAATGGATGATCGCCTTTCATGGGGCTTCTCAAACGTTATGTTGCCCAATGTTAATCGGTCCTCCTAAAGTGCTTGATGATTGCGTAAGCAGTCCATATTACAACCCCGAATGCATACGCAAAATTGGTGCTTAAACAGTAAATAAAACGTACTTCATCTAGTTACTATTCTTCTGTAGACATAATAAATAGCCGTCTGAACAACACTGTCCGCGGCTAGGGGTAGAATAGAGATAGTAAGCACGAAGGTCGTTCTCTCAAGACGCTTACGAGGTTAGCTGACGGATTCGGACTTGAAGAGCTTGCCCTATTCATTGGATGCCACCTAATAACTAGCTAGTGTTATCCAGCAAAATTCACCCCTGTTAGCCAGGTCACAGCATGAAATTCATGCGATCTCTGGTGGTTCCCCCGTTCCCATAGTCTAGGAACTCAGCGATACTGTTTGATAGAATATAATGTTCTGAGAATAAGTCTACGTTCATTAACATGACCTGTAAAGCAACTGAAAACCCCGAAAATCAACAGATTTATTCCGTATGCTGGAAAAATCGGTCATTTGGGTGACCAAACCCAACTATTTTGCCAGCTGACTCATTCTGATCGCTTAGAACTGCCTGATGTCACTTCAATCCAAGTAAATTTATGGAATTATCGCCTGTTATTTGGATGATTTCTTCAATATTTACCTGCTTTATTTGGGCTGCTGCCTCAGCAACAAGCTTTACATGAGCGGACTCATTCCTCTTACCACGAAATGGATGGGGAGTCAGATAAGGCGCATCCGTCTCAATTAGCAGGCGATCTAGGGGGACCTTGGCCAGAACCTCCTTAGGCTGAACAGCATTCTTAAAGGTAACTGGGCCGCCAAAGGAAATGTGGAAATTCATATTCAGGCATTCGCGAGCAATCTCCCAGCTGCCCGAGAAGCAATGCATGATTCCACCAATATCCTCTGCTTTCTCTTCTCGTAATATACGTACTATATCCTGGTGCGCATCTCTATTGTGTATGATGATCGGCTTACGGAGTCGCCGGGCGAGGCGAATCTGTTCGCGAAATACCTGCTGCTGCACTTCCTTAGGTGATGTATCCCAATAATAATCGAGCCCAATCTCTCCAATAGCAACAACCTTAGGATGTGAGATAAGCTCCTCGATCCAATCCAAATCGTCTGGCTGCATGTCCACTGCATCTTGGGGATGCCATCCTACCGCGGCGTAAATCATCTCATACTTGTCCGCCAGTGCAATAGTTGTGGGAATGGTATCCCTGTTAAAACCAATATTCACTATCCTGGCTACACCAGCCTGTATGGCTCTATCTATTACTTGCTCGCGATCCTCGTCGAATTCTGTTGAATCCAAGTGGGCGTGTGTATCAATTAGCATTTTACGGTCTCCTTTGTCATGTCATAATTGAGTGGAGCGATTCGCAAGCTACTCCCCTGGATAATACATCTGGAATAGACCGCCATGTGGACCGCTGATCGAGCGAACGATATCTGATTTCCGAGATATCTCTATAATCTCATCCTTCTCTGTTAATAGAAGAATCGGCGTTCTCTCCTGTGCCTCGCCCGGTCTATATACATCATAGAACATATCTGTGGGCGAGTCGATTTCCATGTAATATAATGGGTTAATGCCACGAGTAAGCAGATTTTCCTGCATCAGCGCGACATTCTCATCGTTCAAATCTTCAATAGGCATATATTTAAACAATCGTCGATGAAGAAATCGTCCACACAAATCAGAGAGTATGTAGTCCTGCTCCAATGTCCATTGCATGATCGTCATCTGCATGAAGGATTCGTCCAGCATGAAGTAATCGTTCGTTGTTAGTTTCCTTGCGAATAATTGTGGCAGCGGAGATATCATAAATCGGAATGCATATTGCTCCTCATAAAGCGCCTTGGCACGTTCAAATATTTTTCTTAAGACGATTTCTGAGCTCCTCGTAACAGGATGAAAGTATACCTGCCAATACATCTGATAGCGTGACATAAGGTAATGCTCAACTGCATGCATGCCACTCTCTTTGACGACAATCTTGCCTTTGTAGGGACGTATCATTCTAAGTATTCGCTCCAGATCAAATGCTCCATAATTCACCCCTGTGAAGTAAGCATCCCGCAGTAGGTAATCCATTCGATCAGCATCCATCTGACTAGAGATAAGGCTAACGACAATTGGTTTATGATACGTCTTACTAATAACCTCAGCAACCTTCTGCGGAAAATCTGTAGATACCCGGGAAAGCACACGGTTAACTTCCGTATCCTCAAGAACCATACGACACGACCACTGCTCATGATTAACACCGAATGCTTTCTCAACAGAATGCGAGAAGGGTCCATGTCCTAGATCGTGCAGTAAAGCCGCGCATAAGCATAATAACCGTTCTTCTGTTGGCCAATCCTCGAATCCATTACGTTCGAATTGGGTGATGATCCTCCGCGTAATTTCATAAACACCTAATGAATGCGAGAAACGACTGTGCTCCGCACCATGGAATGTGTAGAATGACGTCCCTAGCTGTCGAATTCGGCGCAAGCGTTGAAACTCCCTCGTATTAATAAGATCCCAGATTGTAGTAGAATCCACATAGATATAATTGTGAACAGGGTCCTTAAACACCTTTTCTTCTCTTAATTGCTCATTCATAATGATTATACCCCCATTGTATTTCGACATAATTCGACATATATTGTCGGAAAATCGTCGAATTTCTACTGTATCATTCTCCCATATATGCCTTTCATACATCATATAACTGTGATAGAATTGGGCAGGAAATTCAGTGTCTTTCAACAATGATCTCCTTGATAGTTCCATTAATATACTTAATCTAGTATGGTTACCAGAATTCAGGCCGGTTGTCAACATAATTACACGCTTCCCAGTTTTACGGGCAATCTCATTGACTATTATGGTAATGGTTGGTACGATAGTTATTGAGAAATGTGTCGAATTATGACGAATATAGTCTAGGAGGTTTATTATAAGATGAAGTCCACTGGTATCGTACGTAAAGTAGATGAACTAGGTCGTGTTGTAATTCCAATCGAGCTTCGCAGAACACTGGGCATTGCAGAGAAGGATGCTCTGGAAATTTATGTAGATGGCGAACGGATCATGCTAAAGAAGTATGAGCCTGCTTGTATATTTACTGGCGAAGCTGATGACTTGATTTACTTCAAAGGCAAAATGATTAGTAGAAGTATCGTTGCAGAGCTCGTTGAGCTTGCTAATCAAAAATAAACATTATTAATTTAATACTGATTTATATTTCGAAGCGGTGACAAATGCTAAATTATAGTATATAATATAAACAAACCAATTTTATTAATTCTAACCTTTTTATATCTCCTTTTGCCCCAACCGATTTTTTTCGGATGGGGCCCTTTTTTTGTGCATTATCATAGCAGCTGATTGTAGATATCTCGCTTAGACACCCCACGATCCACGGCCACCTTCTTCATCGCTTCCTTACGCGGAATATGTTCAGCCTCGTAGTGCTCCACATGCTCAGCGATTGTTAATGGCTCCCACCATGCTTCACCATCATCTAATGGACCAGTCCGCCCTTCAATAACGATACAATATTCACCCTTAGGCGGGCGTTGCTCCAATAGCAGCAATGCCTCGCTTAATTTCCCTCGAGCTGCCTCCTCGAATTTCTTAGTCAGCTCACGCACAAGCGCGATACGTCTATCCCCTAGTACATCTAGTAAGATTCCCAATGTAACTGAAATCCGATGCGGCGATTCATATATGATCAGGGTATCTTCACCGTCTACAAGCAGCTCCATACTCTGACGCATTCTCTTCTTGTCTCGAGGCAGAAATCCGACAAAGCGGAACCTTTCTGTTGAAAGCCCAGATATAATCAATGCACTTAGCGCTGCGTTAGCTCCAGGTATAGGGACGACGGGAATTCCGGCCTCGATCGCTAAACGGACTAGATCCTGACCTGGATCAGATATCGCAGGCAGTCCTGCATCACTCACGAGGGCGACCGACTCACCAAGCACCAGCTTGGATACGAGCTCTGGTCCACTTGTTCTTATATTATGCTCATGATAAGCAACCAACCGACCTTGTATTTCATAATGAGTTAGCAGCTTTCGAGTTTGTCTGGTATCCTCTGCCGCGATCCAATTCACCTCACGCAGCGTTCTTACTGCACGGAAGGTCATATCCTCTAAATTACCAATCGGTGTTGCGACTAGATATAATATCCCATGACCACCGCCATTGTCCTGACTAAAGCTGCGTTGCACCTTCAATTAGAGGCCCCCTGTTCGTCGTTCAGGCTGCTTGTATGACCATAATACACATCCAATAACTCTCGACAATATTCTGTCTCATTCTGATACACAATTAATGGAGGAAGCAGGCGAACCTCTGGCTTCCCATCTCGAATCGCTTCGATTAATACCATATTCGCTTCAGCGTTCGCGCGCGGGTGTATGAAGCGTATCCGCTTAGGCTCAAGACGATAGCGCTGCATTATATTAAGTATCTCGACGAGTCTAGTCGGCTTATGTACCATCGCAACCTTCCCGCCATTGCGTACTAATCGGCTTGCGATCGATATGACATCCTCGAGATTGCATGCTACTTCATGTCGAGCGAGCGCGATATGCTCATTCACATTCTGTTCTCCTTGGGGTACTGGCAAATATGGCGGGTTCACAGTCACAAGCTCATAACTACCCTGAGTCATAACATCCAAAAGCGTTCTGAGATCTCTATGCTCCATCCGAATCTGTTTCTCTAATTGATTTAATCTGACACTGCGTACAGCCATATCCCAAAGTCGATGTTGAATTTCTACACCAACAATAGAAGCACGACTTCTTGTCGACAGTAATAAGGGGATTACCCCATTACCTGAACACAAATCAAGAATATTGCCCTTCATCGGCACAGTGCAGAACCTGGCTAGCAGCACAGCATCCATAGAGAAGCTGAATACATCTGGGCTTTGGATAATCTGTAGTCCATAGGTGAGTAAATCATCTATTCGCTCATTGCTTTGCAGCTTTATCATTTCCATTATTATGCAGCTCCTAAACTCCATGGATGAGCTTGCGCGAAGCAACTATGCACTCGCAACTCAGCAACGAGAATTCATCGACAACCTCTGTATATATAAAGAAGGGCCACAGAGCAACTCCTCTGCGGCACCTCTACTATTTGTTCAGAAACGATAGGCAGAACAAACAATCTCCTTCGGTTCTTAAATGTCCATAGTAAACATTGCAGATATGAAATCCCTCATGATAAAGCCGGGCCAGATTGTCATATCCTTCTCCAATGTAAATCGAAGAGCCTTTCTCTTCACGGTCAGCATTCATATCCATCTTCAGTACCTTGCGGAGCTGCTGGTTCTCAATGCTTAATCGTTTATTCTCTTCAATAAGAATGATGATTCTTTTCTTGAATGCGACGAGCTCTTCGTGTAATTGACCTGTATGCTCCACGATGCCGTCGATTTGTCCGAAAACATCTCTCTTGTCCACAACTCCACCCCAATGCAGGATCCACGCTTAAAGAGATATTAGAAGCGCGGATCCTTCCCAATGTTTACGTTAAGCCAACGCCCATTACGTTTCCTTCACTACATCGTCGAATGGGAAAGGCAGCACTTTACCTGTTTCGTCCAAGCGAACATCTGCAGTACGTTCCTTTAAATTCAAACCAAGCACCTTGCCTCGGCCTACAGAAGTAATCGCTCGACTACCTACCTCAGGGAGCTCGTCCTTAGCGCTCTCATAATTATCATGCTCATACTTCAAGCAACACATAAGCCGACCACATAAGCCTGATATCTTCGTTGGATTAAGTGAAAGATTCTGATCCTTCGCCATCTTAATAGAAACAGGGGCAAAGTCACCAAGCCATGTAGAGCAGCATAGCGTTCTTCCACATGGTCCTATCCCACCCAGAATCTTCGCTTCATCCCGCACACCAATCTGTCTTAATTCAATCCGTGTACGGAATATACCTGCCAAATCCTTAACTAGCTCGCGAAAGTCAATTCGTCCCTCAGCGGTAAAGTAAAAGATGATTTTGTTCCGATCGTACGTATATTCAACATCAACCAGCTTCATCTTCAAGCTGTGCTCAATTACCTTCTTCGCACAGGTATCCAATGCTTCCTTGGCCGCTGTCTTATTCTGTTCTACTAACACCGCATCCGCCCCGTCGGCGATCCGAATAACCTTCTTAAGTGGAAGAACGACATCGTTCTCTCTAACCGTAATTTGACCAATGACAACCTTACCATATTCAATTCCTCTAGCGGTTTCTACGATAACATGACTTTCTTTGTTAACTGGCAAATCTACAGGGTCAAAATAATATATCTTGCCCGCCTTCTTGAATCGAACACCCACAACATTATAACTAACCAATATCGTTACCTCCTCTCCATCGAAACTAGAAAGCTATCCAAAGCCAGCTGTGCATTCACATGAGCACGAATCCGATTACGCGCCTCCATGGCTTTCTGCATACAGCTTACCCATTCACTTAATTCACGTGAAAAGGCGATCTTCATTACATATTCCTGCTGATCTATAAACACAATACGTTCCTTACGATCTGATTGCACAAGAACCATATCCTTAAACCACAGTACGAACAAATCTAACAAGGTATCTAAATGATCGGCTAACTCGGATTTTGTCAGCTTCTGTTGTACTGTCAGGAGTGCAGAGTGAATATCACCTGTAGACTCCTTGGCTAATTGTATCATTACGTTTCGGATTTCTGCAAACCAATTTACTTGGATGAGCTCCTTGGCCGCTTCGATTCCTGCCGTGAGTTGTACAGCCGCTTGCACTAAAGCCGAGGGAAATCCCTCCTGTATAAGGAGCGGAGCCATCTGTCTGGGGGCTAGCGGAACAAACGGAACTGATTGAGCACGAGATCGAATCGTCGGTAGCAGAGCCTGTCCATTATGAGTGATCAATATGGCTACGACTCGTGAATTAGGCTCCTCTAGAAATTTAAGTAAACTATTGGCCGCACTAATCGACATTCTCTCAGCTTCTTCAATGATATATAGCTGAACAGCGGATGTTGATGTATTCCGGTAGGCGAATTGCTTCTGTAATTCACGAATTTGTTCGATCTTGATCGTTGTTCCATCAGGGGTAATCGTCTGGATTGCGGTATGGTTGTAATTGTCTACCCTTCGACATTCAATACATGTGCCACAGCTATCCTCTAGCTGCTGCTCACAGAGCAGAGCTTTAGCGAATGCCATAGCCGCTCTTCGCTTCCCCGTCCCCGGGGGGCCCTGAAATATATACGCATGCGAATAATTGCCGCTTCTCAGTCCGTTCTGAAGCAGTCGGATCGCTCGTTCTTGTCCATATATCGTTTGAAAGCTCATTATAAGTTGACTCCTCAAAAATATACATTCAGCAGCATACCGCGGATTTCACCAATCTTGTCTAGCAGCTGGATACGTCCCTGCTCATGGTCAAGCAGCTGCTCGGCCATCTCCAGCAGCATCGCATCCACCTCCTCGAGAAGCTTGTAGCGCTTGCCCCGACCACGACGGTCCCAGCCCTTCGTATCTCGCAAGGAAACACCGCGACGAACCGTCTCCTCGAGGAATTGTTTAACCAACAGCTTATAAGCACGCAATTCGCGAATGGTCATAGACCTCGCGAATTGTTGTCCTTGCTTGTTGATCTTATCGAACAGCTGCTTTAGCTGCTCTTGGTTGGTCTGATCATCCTGCTGATGCATCATATCACTGAACGACTTCATCTGCACAACCGGGTTAGGTGTATTGTCCGGTTTCTGCATATTCTTACCTAGAGGACCCCAATTCGGCTGAATTTTCATACTAGAAATGCTCGAAGCGCTCTACAGGTAGAACGAAAACAGCAGCTCCGCCGACCTGTACCTCTACCGGGAATGGAATATATGAATCGGTTGTTCCACCCATAGGTGAGACTGGCGTAACCAATTGATCTCGCACCTTACAATTTGCTCGAATGATACGGAAAACGTCGTCAATACGATCATCTTCGATACCAATCATGAAGGTTGTGTTCCCTGCGCGCAGGAATCCGCCCGTGCTAGCCAGCTTCGTCGCCCGAATACCCTCACCAATAAGAGCGGCTGACAGCCGATTGCTGTCCTTGTCTTGAATTACGGCCATAACCATCTTCATATGAATACCCCCTAAAAAAGTTTTTTGTTGCCCAAGCAAGCGGTCGATACAACAGTGGTTTAACCTATATTATACACTATAGTGTTCTTCGGAAATAACGGTTACAGAGAATCATATCGTTATCTATTTATTATTTGACGTAAGGACCGCAATTCCCTGCTAATGCACTATAGAATCAAGAAATTTATCCATTACTTGCTTTACTTTGCTAAACACTTCATCCATATCGTCATTCGCATTAACCATTACAATTCGATTAGGGAATCTCTCTACGAGCTGCAGATATCCTTCCCTTACCTTCTGATGAAAGGCGAGTGATTCCAAATCAAGTCGGTTAATTTCTCTGTCTTCATGTTCGTGTATACGTGACAAACCCAATTCAGGGTCAACGTCGAGATAAATCGTTAAATCCGGGAACACTTTATTGATGGCAAACTCATTGATTAACAAAACCTCATCCACACCTAATCCCCTCGCATAACCTTGGTAAGCAAGGCTGCTATCAATAAACCTGTCGCATATTATAATATGTCCTTCCTCTATAGATGGTGCGATCTTCTCTACATAATGCTGTCTTCTAGCAGCAGCGTATAAGAGCGCTTCTGTTCTTCCGTCCATCTCGGTATTCTTCCTGTCTAATATAACCGATCTGATCTGTTCGGCAATAGCAATCCCACCAGGCTCACGAGTCGTAATGACTTCGTAACCTCTCGACATTAAGTATTGACTTAACCTTATAATTTGGGATGATTTACCGGCACCTTCACAGCCCTCCACGGAAAAAAAGTACCCTTGTGCCACCAACGCTAATCTCCCCAATCTCGTATAATAACGATCTGCTAACGTGCTTCACCATATAATGATTATAAACGGTTTGTCTAGTGATGCCTAATTGAATCTTTAAAAAATCGGGATATTCCCATGCACAGTTAATCCGTGAATTCTTGCCCCAGACTCAATCCATTGCCGTAATTGCGCTACAGCACCTTCAGACACACGTTCTCCTGGGAACAGAATAGGTACGCCAGGCGGATATGGTATTATCGCTTGTCTGGCAACGAAGCCGATTGCTTCCTCGATTGGCAGCTCTAGACACCGCTGATCAAGGTCAGCGTGAATGCCTCTACCTAGATTGCCTAGATTGCCTAGATTGTTATATGGAGAGAAGGCAATGGGCTCTGATAGGGGAGGATATCCCAATGAAGCTATTAATCTTGTAGTTTCCGTAAGCGCCTGCTTATCTAGACCAAATTCTGAGGAAATGCTTAATAATGCCTGCAATAGTCGATCTATATCCTGCAAGCTCGTAACAAGACTGAATGCGAGCACAGCATAATGGGGGTCTGCCATCTCGGGATAACATCGATGCTTCTCTAGCTGACGCTGCAGCTCGAAGCCGGTTAGTGTGCCTGTGCGGTCACCAACTGTCAGCTTTAATGGATCCATCGTTGTAAAGCCCCGTGTTAGTGGTGCAGCTTGCATGGACTTAAGCTCCTGAGCAGGCGAAGTCTGTCCTACAAGCTGATACCAAGGCATCTTCGTTAGGCCTTGATGTAGATATTTTACAGCCTCCAGCGCTTGATTCAGTAATGAATGCCCTTGTATTCTGAGCTGCCGGCGCGATAAATCCAGTGAAGCTAGTATGGGGTACGATGGGCTTGAGCTCTGTACTATGGATAGGTGCTGGCGAACCAATTGCGGATTTAGCCGACTCCCCTGAAGATGCAGCATGGCCCCCATCGTCATGGCGGTAAGCATCTTGTGTGTGGATTGCACAACAGCGTCTGCCCCAGCAGACAGAGCTGACTGCGGGATAGCGGGGTGAAATCCATAATGCGCTCCGTGTGCCTCATCAACCAGCACTGGCTTGCCTGTGGCATGTACACAATCAATTATAGCTTGTAGATGGATACCCATCCCATAATAATTAGGATTCGATAATAGGACACCGACCGCGTTCGGGTATTGTCTAAGGGCTTCTTCCACATCTGAACATAGAACCCCTGCTGCAATTCCTGTTGACGCATCTACCTGTGGAGCTAAGAATACAACCCTCGCTCGTGCAAGCATCAATCCATGGATGATCGATTTATGAACATTCCGTTGAACGATGAATAAATCATCATGACCCTGCTGACACATAGAGAGTATCGTTGCTAGATTTCCAGCCGTACTCCCACCCACGAGCAGGAAGGAGTGATCCGCACCGAAGCAGTCCGCAGCCAATTGCTCTGCTTCTCGTATAACACCTTCAGGCTGATGCAAATCATCCAGACCCGTCAATTCTGTATAATCGATAGACATCACAGCTTCCAGTACATCAATGGCAATAGGATCAAGTCCCCTGCCAGATTTGTGCCCTGGGACATGAAAGCTTGTTGATTGGAGGCTGAGATGCTCGAGCATTCTCTCGTATAACGGTGCTCTAGTATGGTCCATATGTGATGAATCCCTACCTTTACTAATTCTAGTTACAGATTCATGATCTGCTATGAGACTGATTCTACCACAAACCACAAAAAAAATAGCGGTACACAGCATCCGGAAATCCCATTCCCGAGCTTGAGCAGCCACTAGCTTGATTCATCTCATTTTTTAAACGGTTAGGCATTCTTAGATTGGAACATTCGTTTCATACGATGGATGAAAAAAGGATATTTCGCATCGCGTACATCGGTATGGACGATTTCCCGTTCACAATCTTCACAGATAAACTCGTCGCAGATGTGTATACCCTCCACTTGTTGTTGATTACAGATCATACATACTATAGGCTCCAAGATTTCTATATTGTCTACTTGTTGTTCCATTGCTACACCCTCTTATCTTCTCATAGGATTACTAGCCACTGCAGCCCTAGAAGCGTTTCTATTTATTATGACTCAAAATCTACTGATATAAACTCCATCAAGATTGGCTTTGTATAGTTTTATGAAATAATAAGGGTGTTGGTGACTGTCCATGAGCACGATCTCGGGGAGAAGTTGTAAGCTCGCGCCAGATTGCAGGCAGCACCTTCAGCACATAATACCATCGAATAAAGGAATCCCCCGCAGTTCGCGTCTGGTAAGAAATTGCAACCTCATGTATGCGATAGCCTTGACGAACAAGATTAAGCGTAAGCACTTGTGCATAATTATAGTCATGAATAATATCTAGATCCCGTAACGCTGCGCGATTAAACGCGCGGAATCCAGTCTGTCCATCAGTTATCCGTTTCATTAGCAGTATACTCTGGAGCCATGTAAAGCAGAAATTGCCTAATCTTCGGTACAGCTTCATCCCTTGAACGGGTCGCAGAAAACGTGAGCCCATTACATAATCGGCTCTATCCTCTAGGATAGGCTGGATGACTGCTGGAATTTCGTTGGCTGGGTATTCATCATCCGCATCGATCATTACCGCAATGTCCGCACCCAGTGCATAAGCTTGCTTTAAGCCGAAATAGATTACAGCACCTAATCCGCGGTTCTGCTCATAGGAGTAGACGTAATCTGCCCCTGAGCTTGCAGCTATCTTCTCCGTCTGATCGGTTGAGCCATCATTAACGACCAGAACACGCACTTCAACATCATTCATCCATCTAGGTACTTTGGCAATCACCTTGGCAATAGAGGATTCCTCATTATGCGCAGGTATGACGACGATACAGCTCCTTATATTATTCGGTTTGCTCGCTCTCATGATTTCACCCAAGCAGCTGACAGCACAGGTCCATGACTATGATCAGGCAGAGGTGCCTGCAACAAAGCGCAAACCGTTGGCGTCACAGAGACAAGGCTGTGAGGCTCGTCCACTCTTAAACCCGCTTGAATCCCTTTACCCATCATTATAAATGGGACATAACGTTCCCCTTCATCTAAGTGGCCATGTCCGCCAATTCCATCGGATTGACCATGGTCAGCTAGCACCATGAACACCGCATCCTCCATCCAACCCTTCTGCTCAAGCCAGTTATAGAACATTGCCGTATGCTGGTCAGCTTCCTCAATCTTCTGCTTATATTCGTCATACAATGCACCCTGACTATGCCCTGTCTGATCCGTTGCAATCAGCTGAGTTATAAGCACATCTGGATTTTGTTGCTCCATAATATGACGGGCTCTACGCATAATATTACCATCAGCCAAATCGTTATTCATGACAGCCGTTACCGTCTCAACATCGTCACCGAATGCATCAACCAGATGAGCTATTCCCAATAGCCGACCCTTCTTGTTCACCTTACGCAGGCTATCGAACAAGCTCTCTGTACGAACACCATGTCGCCACACCATGTTACTCTTGATCCCATGCTCAAGCGGATATGCTCCGGTGAATAATGAAGAGAAGCATACGACGGTGCGATCTGGATACAGCGTCTCCATCAGTGTGAATTCTGTACCTTCTTGACACATGCGATCAAGGAAAGGTGTATGCGCTTCGGCTAGCCTATCCTTGCGACAGCCATCAATAATAACAATGAACACCTTGCTTGCGCGAGGAGCTCCCACACCTTGCTCAGCAGGTAATGGATAATCCTTCGTGAAGGGCAGCTCCTTAGGCTTCCACCTGAATAGAAAGTAATGAATCAGATAAGCATACACCGCAAGAACGACTAGGAACACACCATATACCACAAAGAAGAGACCCGAATCAAATCGGATATCCATCACGCCATTCCAGCCGGAGCTGGATAGACCTTCGTGGAAGTAAGCCATAACCCCAAGGATGAACAATACCTTGGGCAGCTGCTCTTGAGCATTCCCGCTCGTCGAATCGCTATTCTTCAATACTAGCTTCCAGAATCGGCGATAGTTGGTCCACTTCGTACCAATCCGCAGATGATAATATATGGTTCCCCAGAATATAACCGTGAAGAAAAAGTACATGCCAATAGCTAGCGCATACAAGCCTATTGGGGCAGGCGTGAACACATACAGTCCGATTAGAAAAGGAAGCCATAAATACTTTCTCAGATGAAGCGGGAAGTCAAACATATAATAGATTACAAATATTGGTAGGGTTAGCGCTATGGATACGATTAAATCTGTCCAAAAATTCACGGATACTAGATCTCGATAGTAATATAATATGAGTACGCCTAGAACGAATATAGGTGTGAAGGGCTTGCCTTCATTCAACAAATTCCACATTCTTGCGGCGACTCGTTCAAAACGGGATGCGTGCTTCATAACATACTCCTCTATGATAATGATTCTCAGTAGAGTATACCATCCCTCTATGCAATGTCAATTCATATGCAGTGAATAAGAATGGCAATCTAGTGAAGCATGAATCGAATGACAGCTAACGACGAGATGCTCGAGCATGAACAACGTGATGGCTTAC
>DFXU01000096.1 GCA_002383285.1 Caryophanales bacterium UBA4100 | reverse complement strand
TATATTCTACTTTGAGAATGGAGGGGAGACGGATGTGTGGCTCTCGAGTGCGGATTGGATGTCACGAAATCTTACTCGTAGAATCGAGCTTATGTGCCCAGTGCTCAACCCCAAGCTTAAGGGGTATGTTATCCGTATTCTAGAGAGCAGCTTGAGAGATAATATGAAAGCGCGGAGACTGACGGAAAAGGGTGTGTATGAGCGCAAGGCATTAGGTAATGAGGAACCTCATCGCTCTCAATTCGCCTTTAACGATATTGATTCATGGAAGTATTAGCTTTGGTTGAAGCTTCCATTCCTTCTGGAAATCCTCTGTAATCTGTTGTACCTGTCGAGCTTCAATCATAGCGCTGCTGTGGGCTTCGGCGGTAAGCCGAAGCTCCTTGTGATCAATGCTAGCATCGATCGACTGTATAGGCTGGGTTTCACTTCGATCCAATGCTATTGCGAGCTGTAGAAGAGTACCGAGCTTGCTTACGATTAGAAGATCTTCCTTAGTTATGATATCCGAATAGAGGTTGAGGATAGCTCGTGCCTTCTTCTTATTCTTATATGAAGCGATCGTCGCGCACAGAATTATTTCTCTATGGGTTAAACCATAGAGAGGTGAATGGGCTATAAGATAGAAGGTATGCTTATGAAAATCATAGAACATGATGGAGATGCCTATTCGATATAACATCGACGCAGCATGAATGAGTAGTCTTGAACGAGCGGATTGCTCCAGCTGCAGACATAGAACATCGAATAATTGCAATGCAAATCGATTCACTTGATTGATATGTGGGACAGGAACGATGGGATGCTGATGAAGAAGATTCAATACACTATTATGCAATACATCTGCAGCAGAGTGCTGTGTTCTGGCTAATTCAGTGTGATACAGACCATCACGAATCCCCGATCCGCTAATGACATAGTAAGAAGCACGACAGCGTAGAAACAGAGTTTGTAATATAATTGCACCAGGGACAATGATATCGACTCGATGCTTCGCAAGTCCATCAATCATCTTGCGTTCATCGAGCGGCAAGGATTGAAGTTTATGCAGAATTTGATCAATAGCTGCTGCTTTCATTGTATAATTGTGTGTTAGTGATAGCGAATAATGCTTACTCTTCTGATCAATATTACATAGACTGCGCACTGTTCCTCCAAGTCCAACGAGAGGTAGACCAGGATGTTTACCAATCCAGTCAAACCGCGATACTGCATGTTCGATCATTCGTTGTATGTCTCTTTGTTTCTCTTCTGAAATCACACCATCTCGTCCATATTTCTTGGTGAGCAGAACGGACCCGAATGGGAATGAGAATGAATGCACAATTGTTCTATTCAAGAATAAGCTTAGCTCTGTACTTCCACCGCCAATGTCAATCAGATAGCCATCCTGTAAGTCAAGTGTGTTAATCATCCCAAGAAAACCAAAGTACGCCTCTTGCTCACCACTCAGAATTTCTATAGTTAATCCCGTGCTGGACTGGAGTACATCGATAATATGTTGTGAGCGCTTAGCATTACGAATCGCCGCTGTAGCAATAGCACGAATTTTCTGAGTGCCAGCGGCTTCACATAACATTCGGAAGTGAAGCAACGTAGTAGATACTAATGCAATAACATCCTCAGAGAACTCTCCTTCTTCATTCACACGCTCGCTTAATCTGGCTGATTCCTTAACTTCGTCGATTACACGATAGGAGCCTTGAGAATTACTCTCGAATATAACTAGTCTAATTGAGTTTGAGCCAATATCAATGATACCAGTTCGGATTGTTTTGCTCATCGGATCCTCCTGCTACATTCTTTATAGTATGAATTGGTTTTGGTTCATTAGTTAATTTAATCCTATGTGCTTCCTTCTGATACTACCTTTACTAAACATATAAAATCAAGATTAGCATCACTTGCATACGAAATTTTTATTGTATGATGAATGGTATGTATGATGTTTATCATTGTTGAAAACTAAAGTCTATGGTACTGATAATGAAGTTTTATGTTGGGTTTTGTTCACTTATCAGACAAAATCCTATATGATTGAATTTAGGAAAAGTATAATGTTGTCATAAGTTTCATTGTTATAGTTGAATTATGATTACAAAAGGAGAGAATAATGATGTCAGTTACTAAAGGCCTTGAAGGAATTGTCGCGGCAACTTCTTCCATCAGCTCAATTATTGACGGTGTACTCACCTATCGTGGGTATGATATCGATAATTTGGCAGATAATGCTTCTTATGAGGAAGTGGCATACTTATTATGGTACGGGAAACTTCCCAATGCTACAGAATTAGCTAATCTACATCAACAGCTGTCCGACTATGCGCCTATTCCTGAATTCGTTCTCGAGCTACTTCGATTGACCCCGAAGGATGCAAATTCAATGGCTGCTCTTCGTACAGCTGTATCTGGTTTAGCGCTAGCTGATTCAGAGGCAAATGATATGAATGAAGAAGCTAACATCCGCAAAGCTATTCGTTTACAAGCTCAATTGCCAACAATTATTGCAGCCTTCGCTCGCATTCGTGAAGGTAAGGAACCGGTAGCACCCAAGAAGAACGTTTCTGTTGCCCATAATTTCCTATACATGTTAACTGGCAAAGAACCGGAAGCTATTGCTATTGAAGCATTAGACAAAGCATTGGTGCTTCATGCGGATCATGAATTGAATGCATCTACTTTCGCTGCTCGTGTAACTGTGGCTACTCTATCTGATATTTACTCTGGTGTAACATCAGCAATTGGTGCACTTAAGGGGCCTCTTCATGGCGGTGCGAATGAGGCTGTTATGGCTATGCTAGAGGATATTGGATCTGAGGATAATGTTGACAGCTACATTAAGAATCAATTGGATAATAAGAAGAAAATCATGGGCTTTGGACACCGCGTATACAAGAATGGTGACCCGCGTGCTAAGCATCTACAAAGAATGTCCAAAGAATTAGGTAAGATTACAGGCAATATGAAATGGTACAACATGTCTATTCAGATCGAAGAGATCGTTACAGGGTCTAAAGGCTTAAAGCCGAATGTGGATTTCTACTCAGCATCCGTTTATACATCCCTTGAAATTCCGAGAGATCTATTCACCCCGATATTTGCAATTAGCCGTCTGTCCGGTTGGACTGCACACATTCTAGAACAATTCACAGACAATCGATTGATCCGTCCGCGTGCGGAATATGTAGGACCTACTAACCAGCATTATGTAGCAATAGAAAAAAGATCATAGAATTATCAATTAAAATCAGGAGGTACATTTAACAATGTCACAATTCGAACATTTAACAGCACCAACAGCAGGTGAGAAGATTACGATTACGAACGGTAAGCTTAACGTTCCGAATAACCCGATTATTCCTTTCATTGAGGGTGATGGAACAGGACCTGATATCTGGGCCGCATCCAAGCGAGTATTAGATGCAGCAGTAGAAAAGGCATATAACGGAAGTAAGAGTATTGCTTGGTACGAAGTATATGCAGGTCAGAAAGCCTTTGATAAATTTAATAGCTGGCTACCAAACGATACGCTTGTTGCGATTCGTGAATATATGGTAGCAATCAAAGGTCCTCTTACTACACCAATCGGTGGAGGCATTCGGTCATTGAATGTTGCATTGCGCCAAGAGTTAGATCTTTATGTTTGTTTACGTCCAGTACGTTACTTTACAGGTGTACCTTCTCCAGTTAAACGACCAGAACAGGTTGAGATGGTTATATTCCGTGAGAACACTGAAGACATCTATGCAGGTATTGAATATCAAGCTGAATCCGCAGATGCGAAGAAGCTGATTGCTTTCCTTCAGGATGAGATGGGCGTTAAGAATATTCGCTTCCCGCTTACTTCAGGAATAGGTATTAAGCCGGTATCTAGAGATGGCTCCGAGCGATTAATTCGTGCGGCAATTGAATATGCTATTCTCCACAAACGCAAAAGCGTAACCTTGGTACACAAAGGCAATATCATGAAATATACAGAAGGTGCATTTAAGAACTGGGGCTATGAGCTAGCCGAGCGAGAATTTGCGGATTACACCTTCACTTGGGATCAATACGACCGAATTAAGGAAGAACAAGGTGCAGATGCTGCGAATCAAGCTCAGAAGGCCGCAGAAGCAGCTGGCAAAATAATCGTTAAAGATGCTATCGCGGATATCGCGCTTCAACAGGTATTAACACGTCCAACGGATTTTGATGTCATTGCTACATTGAACTTGAACGGTGACTATCTATCCGACGCTCTAGCTGCCCAAATTGGTGGAATTGGTATCGCTCCTGGTGCTAATATCAATTACTTAACAGGACATGCCATCTTCGAAGCTACACACGGCACTGCACCGAAATATGCTGGTCTAGATGTAGTTAACCCAGGCTCGGTTATTCTATCTGGTGTTATGATGCTAGAGCACATGGGCTGGCAGGAGGCTGCTGATCTAATCTACAAGGGGATGGAAGCATCCATCAAGAGCAAGACGGTAACTTATGACTTTGCACGTCTAATGGACGGTGCTACGGAGCTCAAGTGCTCTGCATTCGCTAACGAGATCATCAAGCATATGTAAGCTACGAAAACTGATATATTGAAAGGAGTACATCCATGAGTATCAGAAGAAAGAAAATCACCGTTGTTGGCGGTGGCTTCACTGGCGCAACAACAGCACTAATGCTAGCTCAGAAGGAGCTTGGAGATGTAGTACTGCTTGATATCCCCCAGATGGAGAATCCAACTAAGGGTAAAGCGTTGGATATGCTTGAAGCAAGTCCAGTACAAGGCTTCGATGCTCAGATCACTGGAACTGCTAGTTACGAGGATGCTGCTGATTCCGATATCGTTATCATCACAGCAGGTATCGCTCGTAAGCCTGGTATGAGCCGCGATGATCTTGTTAACACGAATGCAGGAATTGTCAGAGCGGTTTGTGAGAATGTCAAGAAATACTGTCCGAATTCTTATGTAATCATTCTTAGTAATCCTGTTGATGCTATGACTTATGTCGCATACAACACACTAGGGTTTCCTAAGAATCGTGTCATTGGTCAATCCGGTGTATTGGATACTGCACGCTACAACACATTCATCGCACAAGAGCTTAATGTATCTGTAGAGGATGTTCGAGGCGTTGTTATGGGTGGTCATGGTGACGATATGGTACCACTTGTTCGCTATTCTAGCGTTGGTGGAATTCCAATCGAGACCCTAATCTCTCAAGAACGTATCGAAGCAATTGTTCAACGTACTCGCACAGGCGGCGGGGAAATTGTTAATCTGCTTGGAAACGGCAGTGCTTATTATGCTCCTGCTGCATCACTCGTTCAGATGAGTGAAGCGATTCTTAAGGATAAGAAACGTATTCTACCTACAATTGCATTGCTAGAAGGCGAATATGGCTATGATAATCTGTTTATGGGTGTACTGACTACGATTGGTGGCGATGGTATCGAGAAGATATTCGAGCTTGAGCTAACCGCTTCTGAGAAAGCAGCTCTTGAGAAATCAGCAGACTCTGTTCGTAATGTTATCAAGATCGTTGCAGGTTAATCATTGTACCTTGTGTATAATAGCTCGATTACAGCACTTCCGATTGAGGGAGTGCTGTATTTTATGTATACTATTGGAAAGATAGAATAAAAGAATTTTCAGGAGGCGGCATATGTATAATTTTTTCGTATTTTTACACGTTCTTGGAGCAATCGGTTTAGGATATTATTTGATATTACCTCTACTCATGAGGAATATTACCAAATTAACAGGGCAAGCTTTAGAGAGCTATCTCACGGGCTTGTTCGGGACTAGTCGGATTGCACAGTATTTATTAGTCATACAGCTCCTAACGGGTGGCTATATGATGTCCATGAATGATTATACCGTTGCATGGATGATATCATCGATTGGATTCTTCTTAGTCGCAGCCGCCATCTCTGGTATTATGAATAAGGCCATGAAGACCACAATTAAAGATATTAAAGCTGGTGGCAGTGGTGAAGCGCAATTAAGCTCGATTCGACTTTTCAGTATCATTGTAAGTATTTCGATGCTGATCGTCATTTATTTTATGATGTATCCTATGTATGGCTAGTTCGAAATTTTAGCCGTGCAACAATTGTAAGTGGGATATCGTCTAAGTAGCTGAGGTGATCAACATGAGAATAATCAGTAGTTTTTTTCTTATCTTCGTAATAGCGGTTTCGCTTGTTGCCTGCGGAGGAACGAGCACAGATAATCAGAATACGAATGCGAACACAGTAACACCTGGGAATATAGCAGAGGAGGTCCCTGCGCCGGATAACACGAAGGACGACCCTCCTGTGGAGAAGGATCCTGTGGTACAAGTGCCAGATGCGAATGAAAAGCTGGCAGCAACGATCGAGATCGAGCTTGAGGTTGAAGGGAATGTTGAGAAACGAACAGGAACGCTTGCTATTAGCGATAATGGATATTACCTGTATACACTCCCGCAGTTTAAATTCACACCAGAAGAGCCGAACGCGGATCAAGTGTACATGGATAAGTTCGAGGATTACTACATGCGTATTCTGACGCTTGGAACTGAGCCGGATCTAGTTGACGTTCGTAAGAATGCAGAAGATGAGCTAACTATGTTAGGTGATGTTGTTGAGATGACGGGTGAACAGATTGGGGAATCTGCTCTACGCGATTCAGTTTTCTACTTGCATTCGTCGGATTCCACATTGAGCAAATACATTATTCTGCGTGAGATTGACGGTAATTACTTCAAGGTCATCGTTAATATGCCGAATAGCGAAGCTTCAGAGGGTGCAGGTCCTAGCTTCCCAGCCATGATTAAGACGATTCAACCTACGAAGCCATAAGTTAGAATTGAGGTTGAACGCTGGTAATGACTGAAATTGAGATAGCGCCTCATAAAGTGAAACACATCCGTGTTGCTTTGTGAGGCGCTATTTATATGGAGGTAGACCTATAATTCCAATTCTCTATGCTCTATAATATATAGAAAAAAGTGAAGTAGGTTCTGTTATGAAGAATGGTAAATTTACAAATGCGATTATTCGTATGCAATACCTGCCGCGCTGGGGTGAATATGCACCGCGGTTTACGGATAATGCAGCGAGCCATAGCTTTCGATGCGCTTCGATTGCTATCTTAGTCGGTATTATCGAGGAGAAGATAAATCATAATCCTATTAACAAATTAAGTTTATTCGGCAGGGCGTTGCTTCACAATATCAATGTAACAAGCGTAGGCTCCCTTAAGTATGTGACGAAGAAGCACAGCTTGGTTGTTGACCATATAACTGAGCTGGAAAGACAAGCAAATCTGGAGATCGCCTCATATGTATCCGGCTCACTGAGACCTTATTTCCACGATTATATTGTTGATGCTGAGGATGATAGTCACCTTGGAAATTTAGTGAAAGAAATTGATATATTCAGCTCTATGCTATTCTGCCATCGAGAGGATGTGACGGATTCTAATCCGTTCTTCCATGATCAATATGAGCGGTTCCATGAACGGTTGATCGCATCAAAGTTACCTTCCATCAATTGGCTGCTGCAGGGCTTCGATAATCGCGAGGGTGTTTATGATTTCCTACATTATATTACGAATCTAGATGTGATCGAACGTTGGAGTGGGAATCATAACCTTGTACCGGATAACGATGCTACACATTCATTTCGAGTATCCGCTTTAGCGCTCTTCAATGGGCTGCTAGAGCGAGAACGATTCGGGATAACGGACATCGATGTGTACCGGCTAGTTAGTAAAGCAGCGCTTCATGATATGAGTGAATTTCTAGGTGGTGATCCTAATAGCTTGTTGAAAGGTAAGAGCCCTGAGATACACACGGCCTTTAAGCAATATGAGCAAGAGGTTGCCTTATTCATGGTTCATAAGCTTCCGGCAGTGTTCCATGAGGAGTTGACCGATTATATGGTGAATGCCAAGGATAATACGTACGAGGGAGAATTGCTAGATATAGCCGATAAGATTGATGCTCTCATCAAGAGTAACTTAGAAATGCGGAACAACCCACATTATGCTGAGACGTATTATTCGCAGCTTACAATGATTCAGCATAAGTATGAGAATCCTAGTGTAATCTTCTTCTTGGCCTATATTCTACACGATCTGACCTATGCGAATTTGATAAAATAAACAAAAACTTATACAATTAATACATTATCAAATATAACATTCATAGAGGAGATTCATATCGATGAAGCAATTTCAAGAAAGTATATATAAGCTAATCGTAGAGACTTCAACAAATCTACCGGCAGATGTAAGGAAGGCCATTAAGAAGGCTCACGCAACTGAGGATGCAGGAACAAGAGCAGCATTATCACTTACAACGATCGCAGAGAATATCGGAATGGCTGAGGCGAATGTTTCACCGATTTGTCAGGATACAGGCATGCTTACGTTCATTATTCATTGCCCAGTTGGAGCTAATCAGATTGTGATGAAGAAGCAGATTTATGAAGCAGTTGCAAAAGCTACGAGGAATAGTAAGCTTAGACCGAATTCAGTCGATTCTCTTACAGGAGAGAACAGTGGAGATAACCTAGGACCGGGTACACCGGTCATTCACTTCGAGCAGTGGGAGCAAGACGAGATAGATGTTCGGCTCATACTCAAGGGCGGTGGCTGTGAGAACAAGAACATACAGTACAGTCTGCCTGCTGAGCTTCCGGGTGTAGGTAAGGCTGGACGGGATTTAGATGGTATTCGAAAATGTATTATGCACTCGGTATATCAAGCACAAGGACAGGGCTGTAGTGCTGGCTTTATTGGTGTAGGTGTAGGCGGCGACCGTACAACGGGCTACGAGTTAGCCAAGCATCAATTATTCCGTTCTACTGATGATACGAATCCAAATTCGGAGCTTCGTAAGCTAGAAGAGTATGTTATGGCGCATGTTAATGAGCTTGGCATTGGCACTATGGGTTTTGGTGGACAGGTAACTTTACTTGGCTGCAAGGTGGGAATGATGAACCGATTACCTGCAAGCTTCTTCGTATCTGTAGCATACAATTGCTGGGCATATCGCAGGCTGGGTGTCATGCTTGATGCACAAACTGGCGGTATTAATAGCTGGCTCTATCAAGATGGTAAGGATGAGCCAATGCATGCTGAGGCATCCAAGCCTGCTTCAACGGAAGCTAGGCGTGAAGTCATTCTAACTCCTCCAATTAGTGACGAGGCAATTCGTAAGCTACGCGTCGGTGATGTGGTTGTGATTAATGGCAGCATGCATACAGGACGAGATGCTCTCCATAAGCACCTAATGACACATGATGCACCCATTGATCTACAAGGCTCGGTCATCTATCATTGCGGTCCTGTAATGATGAAGGACGATCAAGGTGAATGGCATGTGAAGGCAGCTGGACCAACAACTAGTATTCGGGAAGAGCCTTATCAGGGGGATATTATTAAGAAGTTTGGTATTCGTGCAGTAGTTGGTAAGGGTGGTATGGGCTCGAAGACACTTGCTGCTCTTGGAGAGCACGGTGCTGTCTACTTGAATGCGATAGGCGGAGCAGCGCAATATTATGCTGAATCGGTTAAGAAGGTTAGTGGTGTAGACTTTATGGAATTCGGAATTCCCGAAGCAATGTGGCATCTTGAGGTTGAAGGCTTCGCGGCAATTGTCACGATGGATGCACACGGTAATAGCTTGCATGCCGATGTTGAGAAGACTTCGCTGGAGAAGCTGGCGATGTTCAAGGAGCCTGTTTTCATATAATGGAGACCAGATGGAAGCTAGCAGGTTTTGCGATTAATAGATTTTATGAACGGAATATGATATTTTTTGTCCCGGCATCTTTGGTGCTTGGGTTTCTTTTTTATCGATGGTTCGATTCTTGGTCAGTGGCGGTCCCTTACTTATTCGCATACATTACCTTTATCATGGCACTCGATTGTAATACAGGTCAGCTGCTTCGGACTCTAAAATTTCCGATTCCCATTCTTCTTACATTATTATTAGTTCATGGTGCTGCACCTTACCTTGCCTTTCAATTGGGAGGTTTGATGTTTGGTGAGGGTTCTCCATATATAATCGGTCTGGTATTGTTCGCGGTTATACCACTTGGTGTATCCTCTGTCATATGGGTAAGAATGATAGGGGGGAATGTGCCCTTAACATTATCACTCATCGTGATAGATTCCATGTTTAGTCCACTGGTTGTACCTTGGCTCATTCACCTGTATTTCGGTGAGAGTATACAATTCGATACGATGAAGGTCATGCTCGATCTGTTGAAGATTGTCGTGATTCCAACGATAATTGGTGTTGCAGTGAATGAATTAACACGAGGACGGGCTATGCAATGGACTGGATTTGTTACAGGACCTACATCGAAGCTCTCTTTTTCCTTGGTGGTGCTTATTAATGCAGCTGTAATTGCTCCACTTGTACATACGTTTAAATCAGATATAATCTTACTCATCATTGCATCTGTCTCGATCATTCTAATCGGCTACGCTTTAGGCTGGCTTGGCGCTCGTTGGTTTAAGGATGCAGATATTCTAAGAACGATGACTTATTCAGCCGGTATTAAGAACATTTCATTGGGTGTTGTTATTGGTGTTACTTACTTCGAGCCGAAGGCCGTTGTTCCAATTGTCTTGACAATTCTGATCCAGCAGCCAATGGCTACTCTCATGTTCCAATTGTTCAAGAAATTAGGGCGTGGCAATGGTTCTTAATAGAATATTAACTCGAAAGTATAAGATTATCAGGATATAATATAGAGATGATTGCTGCCAACGGCATACGGAGGACTAATGATGAAGAAATTCAGTACCCGTCTAACTGTTATTTTTATATTAATGATTGGATTCTCGGTGCTGTCCACGGGTATATTCATGGTGCAGATGGTGAAGGAAACTCATCTCGAGGCGTTGCGTAAGAGTATGCTGCGGGAGCTTAGAATCATACAGACGACTACGGAATGGGTGGATTTACAAGAGAAAGCAGAGCAGCTTATGGCGATGAATGAAACAAGGATAACCTTTATTGATAGTGATGGAATCGTACTTGGCGATTCCGAGCATGATCCACAAGTGATGAATAATCACCTAAACAGAGAAGAGATCAAGCAAGCATCTAAAGATGATGTTGGCTATTCCATTAGATATAGCGAAACAGTCAAGCGTGACTTGCTCTATGCGGCTATTCCTATATATGATGGGGTTGAACAGCTTGGGTTTTTGCGAATTGCGATGAGTCTTGAAGCGATTGAAGCGATTACCAGCTGGATGTGGCTACTATTGATTGCAGGGTTGTTCGCTTATTTCATTATTGCCGCATTAATCAGTTACCGTATCGCACATGGACTTACGAAGCCGTTGGAGAAAGCAACGGATGTGGCTAAGCAAATTTCGAATATGAATTATAAAGCGAGAGTTGCGGTAACCGGACGTGATGAGGTGGGTCAGCTATCTGAAGCCATTAATATGATGGCTGACAGCCTTCAGCTTCAGATGGATCGAATTCGTGATGGTGAGGGTAGGCTGAAGAGCGTGTTAGATCATATGATCAGCGGTGTGATGCTTATAGATAAGCTTGGAAGCATCGTATTACTAAATCGAACCGCTGAGGATATTCTTGGTTTCTCGGCACAAGAGCTGATTGGACGCCAATATGATGAGACCCATCAACAGAATGAACTGATCCGATTAATTCGCGACTGTATGACGAGTAATGAGCATATCCGTGATGATCTTATTTTCTATTACCCTGAGGAACGTGTGTTAGAAGCGAATTTATTACCAATGACTGTGAATGGAGCATATTCTGGCATTGTCATTGTGCTGCACGATATCACTGCGATTCGTAGACTAGAACGAATGCGTAGCGAGTTCGTAGCTAACGTTTCACACGAATTAAGAACACCAATCACGGCGATTAAGGGCTTTGCAGAAACCTTAATCTCTGGAGCAATGGATGATAAGGAAACTGCTATGTCTTTTCTGCAAATCATTCATGACGAGAGTAATCGTCTGAATCGATTAATCGAAGATACATTGGCTCTCTCGAAGATAGAGTCTAAGCGTGTACCTATGCAGTTTACTCCTATTGATTTGGAGAGCTTCATTGAGCATACCGTTGAGATGATTCGCCATGAAGCAGATAAACGCAGGATCAAGATAGAGCCATCTATTATGGATCAAATCTTCATTGAAGGCGATGAGGATCGAATGCGTCAGATTATGATTAATTTATTGTCTAATGCGATTACATATACCCCAGAGGGTGGCGATATTAAGGTCATCGTACAGTCGATATCGACAGGTTATCAATCATTCACTGAGAATGAGAAAGTGCGAATTATTGTAAAGGATACTGGGATGGGCATTCCTAAGAAGGACATACCACGTATATTCGAACGCTTCTATCGTGTAGATAAGGCTCGAAGTCGAAGCTCTGGTGGAACGGGGTTAGGATTATCTATTGTCAAGCACCTAGTTGAATTACATCAAGGGACGGTGCGAGTAGAGAGCACGGTAGGGGTAGGCACAAGCTTTATTATTGAACTTCCGGTGATACAATAATGTTAATTAATACTTTCTCAACAGCTAGAAAGATTTACAATCCGTTAACAAAAGCTTTACAATATATTCATGTTCCCATGTTATGATTACAGTTATTAAATCTATCATTATGGGGTGTTCCCGTTGTCTCACAGAATACTCATTATCGAAGATGAACCTACGTTATCCCGCCTACTATCTTATAACCTAACACAAGAGGGTTATGAGACGAAGTTGATTGATCATGGTGGGGAAGGCTTGCAGCATGCACTAGATAACCAATATGATCTAATTATGTTGGATATTATGCTCCCAGGCTTGAATGGCTTCGAAGTCTTATCTAAGCTTCGTCAGCGAGGTAACAAGACACCGATTATTATACTCACCGCTCGCAACGCGGAGGATGAGATTGTACAAGGCTTACGCTTTGGGGCAGATGACTACATCACAAAGCCTTTTGGTGTGGCAGAGATGCTGGCCCGAGTATCTGCTGTTCTTAGGCGTGCTGCAGGTGAAGGGGAGATGTCAGATGTAACACCACGTACAGATAAGATGATTACAATAGGTGAACTAACCATATTCCCAGAAAAATACGAGGCATTGCTAAGTGGCGAATCAATTCCCTTGCGTCCGAAGGAATTTGAGGTGCTCCTATATCTTGCGGAACGACCGGGCATGGTGATCACAAGGGATGATCTGATGAACGTGGTTTGGGGATTTGATTATTTTGGAGGTCAACGCACGGTTGATGTTCATGTGAGCTCCTTGCGTAAGAAGCTTGAGATGAATCAAGAAACCGTGCAGATCGAATCGATTCGCGGAATTGGGTATAAGCTTGTTATCAAGAAGGGTACATTACGATGATTTCTGAACACACAATACTTCGGAGGTGCAATACATGATTATTGGAGATATTCGTATGACACAAGAGGAAGAGGAAGCCTTCGTGCCTGTAATTAGACAGGCTATCAATTACTTCCGCACAACAAATTTCACCAACATAGAGCCAGGTAAATATGAGATACAGGGTGAGGACATATTCGTAATGATCCAGAACCCAACTACAGTGACACAATCCGAGCAGAAGATGGAAGGTCATGAGAAGTATGTTGATGTTCAATTTCTGATTGAAGGCGAAGAAGAAATTATTTATATTTCTCGGAAAACGGAAGATACTATCATCACAGAAGATTACATAGAGAACAAAGATATTGCTTTCTACGATCAAGTTGGCCATGAGATCGCTGTTCCACTTATCCCAGGGATGTTCATCGTCTTATTCCCCTCTGATCTTCACCGACCTGTCTGCAGCAAGACAGGTGGAGCTAAGATTAAGAAAGCAGTTATGAAGATTAATAAGGTGTTATTATTCGATGGTTGGTTTCCCGTAAGCTCATCAAGAGAATAAGGGCA
>DFXU01000034.1 GCA_002383285.1 Caryophanales bacterium UBA4100 | reverse complement strand
CTTGACTAATCGTAAGAAAAAAAGAAAAAAGGAGTTGCAGCAATGCAAGCTCCTCAATGAAATCATAGTTCCAGTTATCTGCTTACTTCAGTATGTTCTGAATGAAAGTATACGAAGACGGTATTTCTTCCCTCTGAAGGCCTTCGAGCGTTATATCAATTAATGGTTTATGCAATTGCACTAAATGTATGAAGTGTTCATAGTTTAGAAGCCCATCCCCAAGCGGCTTATAGGTGACTGAGCCACCATCTCCGCTAAAGTCAAGGTCCTTGGCATGGACCAGCACGATACGATTCCCGAAAGATGCGAATGCCTGATCCATAACCTCCTCCTGTCGATCAATATTACCAGGGTGCATCAAGTTACACGGATCGAACACAACACCGATATGTGGAGAAGGGACTTCATTCAAGAGACGTGACATCGACTCCACAGAATCAATAATATGACCGATGGCGGGCTCAATACCGATCATAACACCCCATCGACTTGCTTCCTCAGCTAGCTCCTTCACGGTCTCAAGCATCGTGCTCCAGGCTATATCCCTGTCCTCATCCTGAGCCGGCTTTCCTGTTTCTGTAGCTACAATAAAGGTTCCAAAATCCCTCGCTGAACGAAGATGCTCCTTGAAGCGATCGATCTCATCCCTTCGCTCTGTCAGATCAGGTTCAATTGTATTGATATAACAACCTAACGAGGCAATCCGCACTCCATTGCGTTGGTATGTATCCCTGATTGTATGAGCTAAACCAGGACTCAGTTTGCCAAGTCCAGAGTCAAGATCTGAGAAAGCTTTAGCTAAAGCTAATTGAATACAGTTAAAGCCACTCTCCCCAATCGTCTCTGCAAGTTCGTTATAAGGCAATTTTCCATAACAATGTGCTAAAATTCCAATCCCCAAGGTAAACGCCTCCATTATTGTCCGGTACTTATTTAAGATTCAGATCATTATAACAAAAAAAACCGGAGGCTCATATAGAACCTCCAATCTTATTCATTCAACTAAGCTTTCGCTTGACGGTGTTCAGTCTTAAGTCTTTCCTGCAAGAGTCACTTTAACAAGTGTCCATCTTCCGAGCCAATTAATATCATCTATTGCTGCTAAACTATCCGTATTCCAATACTATTATTCCACCGTGCCTTGATAATAATACCGATTCAAGTTATTGTCGTTAGCATTCTTCTTTATCGCTTCTGGCAAATACGGCATTACATCATTAGCCGTCTTAAGATCAGTCCACTTCACCTCAAGTATCTCATTATCGGGATCAGAAATACTAATCTCTCCGCTGATTATGTTCGCCAAGAATGTGAACAGTAAGGCATGCTGTTTACGTTCAGTGAAGAAGACTTCCCTTACGGAATACAAATTCGACATCTCAACTTCCAGTCCCGTCTCCTCGCGTGTTTCACGCTTCAATGCTTCTTCTAATGTTTCTCCAGCCTCAACAGCCCCGCCAGGAAGACTCCAATATGAAGAACTTCCTTTTCTATTCCTAACCAACAAAATTCGTTCCTGTGATTCATCGAATATCAGAGCGCTAGCTACATTGACACGTTCCAACCGTCTCATCTCCCCAAATCTCACAATAGCCATCTTTGCAATCTCTGCTAACCAACAATGTGCTTATTCTTGCTGTTACGAGTCTTCGAGTATATACGCATAAATAAGAAAACGCCTTACGGCGTCCTCTAATGTGCTAACCTGTTTATTCGAAGCTAACAACCTGACCTGTTTCATCAGACAGAAAAGCCGCCTCCAGAAGCCTCATTACCCTTAAAACCTCATGATTCTTCACGATAATCTCAGCTTCACCTTCAATTACGTCGAGTACATTATTGTAAAAATCAAGAATATCAGTCGGAATCCGTGGGAGTGGCTCAGATACGGTTGTGTGATTATCTCTAGGAGCCATTGTCTTAGTTAAGCCTGCTCCAGCCACAATCGGAGTAGCATCGTGCCCTCCTCCAGGTGATTCCAGCTTAACGACTCTTCCATTCATGCTCCAATCCTCGATGACCGCGGAGCCGGTTGTACCGTTCATATACCACAATGGCATATTGATATAATGTGCAGTACCAACCTCTAGTAATGCCGTAATTCCACTTTCGAATTCGAGGGATAATCTGAATCCATCATCCACTTGCTTATTCGTTATATGTGTAAACTTACAATGAACCTTCTTAACCTGCTCGGGAATCATCAGCAGAATACGATCAACAAGATGAACGCCCCAATCCAACAGCATTCCTCCACCGTATTCCTTCTCCGCACGCCAATCTCCCGGAATCCCTCTAGATCCATGTACCTTCGATTCAATGTGAAACACGTCACCTAGCTGCTTCTCATCGAAGAGCTTCTTCATGACCAGATAATCCTCATCCCATCTACGATTCTGGCCTACTACGAACAATTTGCCGCATTGATCAGCAACCGTTATGATACCCTGCAGCTCTTGACTAGTAATCGTTGCTGGCTTCTCGCAAATGACATGCTTACCTGCTCTTAATGCCTGAATAGCTATTTCGGAATGTATATGATTAGGCGTGGCGATAATCACGATATCAACTCTCGCATCACCAAGCGCTGTCTCCAAATCAGGATATACGTAATACCCGAGCTCAGATGCAAGTTGTTGTCGTTCCTCGCGAATATCCACTATCCCTTTAAGCTCAAGATGATCCACTCTCTGAATTAATCTCCCGTGCTGACTTCCCATTCCTCCGTAACCGATAATCGCTGCACCGTACACTTTTTTCCGCATTAATGATTTCCCTCCACAATAAGTTGATCGTATGTTTATTCTACAGCTGCCATCAATATCCTGCTAATTCCATGCACTTGGATGATCGTCCTGCACTAGATCAAGTGTGGCTGCCTGTGCATTAGATTCAACCTGCTCTATGCTCTTGCAGCCTGGAATAACACAACTGACCGCAGGATGCTGCAAGCACCATGCAAGAGCCCACTGAGCCATACCTACACCTTGGGGCACCTCGTTCTGCTGGATGTGCTCGACCAGCTTCAGCTTCTCATCAATCTCATGACGAGCATGGCCCTTCCTCACGTTATCCTCGAACGTAGCACCCGGTTTATACTTGCCGCTCAAGTAGCCGCTAGCTAATGGAACACGAGCTAGAACTCCAAGGTCCTGCTTCAAACATGAAGGTAATACCTCTTGTTCTGGGACTTGATTGATCCGATTATACACCACTTGGATGGCCTTAGCATTAAATTCGGTAGCTCTTTCGGTTTGGAATAAGTTATCATTGCTACCAATTGAGATGCCTAAATTGCGGATCTTACCTGCTTGGACCTGCTTATCTAGCATTGTCCATAATGCGTCGTTCGCAAAAACCTCATCTGATCCAGAATGGAACTGATAGAGGTCGATATAGTCGGTCTTTAATGCTCTCAGGGATTGTTCTAATTGCACCTGAACCTCATCTACACGCCAAGCATTACTCCAGCTCTCCTGGAACTGATGTCCGAATTTAGAAGCAACAACCCAATCCTCACGCCGATCCCGTGTCAGGAAGTCTCCGATAAACGTCTCAGACATGTGATGTGGACCATAGCATTCGGCTGTATCAATCAGATTTATACCTAAGCCTTTAGCATGAGTAAGAATCTCATCGACCTCAGCTTGTGTAAAATCCTTACCCCAATCTCCACCGAACTGCCAAGTCCCAATACCGACAACAGAAACCTTCAGCTCAGTCTTTCCTAATCTTCTGTATTTCATAATCTCATCTCCATTATAGTATAGTTATATTCCCAATCAGATTACTATGATAATATACACTCTTTTACCCCTTGGCACTCTTTAGAATAATGTCAACCGTTGAACCTTTGCCGAGTACGCTATGAATTTTGATCTCACCTTGATGATTCTCAATGATCTTATAACTTACCATCAAGCCAAGGCCTGTACCATCTTCCTTCGTCGTATAGAATGGAGATCCCAGCTTAGCTATCTTCTCCTCAGGAATACCGACCCCATGATCAATAAAGCTTATCCAGATGTCGTTATCCTCATTTAAGCGAACCTTGATAATGAGATCACCGCCACGTGGCATCGCCTCAATACCGTTCTTGATCAGATTAATGAATACCTGCTTTAATTGGTTCTGAATGCACCTAATTGGAGGTATATCTGGAGCTATCTTCGTTACAATCTCTACATTATTCAACAGGGTCTGAGGATCCAAGAGCATAATGACATCCTGAAGAACTCGCACAACATCAACAATTTCAAAGTGAAGCTTCTGTGGTCGTGCGAGCATAAGCAATTCACTAATAATTGTCTCTATTCGTTCTAATTCCGATGTCATGATCTGAGTGTACTGCTTCTTATTCGTATCACGATCCAACAGCTTAGTAAAGCCCTTAAGTGCTGTCAGAGGATTTCGAATTTCATGAGCTATACCAGCTGCCAGCTGACCAACTGCGGATAGCATCTCCGATTTATGCAAGAGCTCGAGTGTATTCTTCTGGTCTGTCATATCTTCAGATATTCTAAGATAGTGTAAGGTCTCACCTTGATCGTTAATGATTGGTAGTAAAGAGACCATCTCAGAGAAGAATTCACCGTTCTTCCTACGGTTTCTTAGCTCTCCAACCCATTTATTCCCCATGCTTACCTGACTCCAGATTTCCTGAATTTGTTCCTCATCCAATAAATCAGAATATAACTCAAGCTTGCTATCTATTAACTCATTCATCGAGTATCCAGTTTGATCCGTGTACCTGGTATTAATGTACTTGATTCTACGATCTAGATCTGTGATTAGGATACATCCAGGACTCTGTTGAATGGAATAGGAGAGGATGAGCAGCTCCTCAGCAGCCTTCTTCAATTCGGTTACCTCTATAAGGGTGATGACTACCCCCTCATTCTGATTATCTATAGTTCGGTAGGGCATCATCTTGATGCTATACCACCTGCCATCCTTACTCTGAATCTCCTTCTCTAGCTCTAAGTTCGAATTTAATACGTGCTCGGCATCACTGACAAGATGCTCATATTTCAGCTGATGAGAGATGTCGCTAATAGGTCGGCCCGTGTCGAGCTCGATCAAATTAATAACCTTCGTTACAGCAGGGGTAAACTTACGGATATTCATCCGTGTATCTAGGAAGATCGTAGCAATATTCGTATTCACGAAGAAATTCGTAATATCGTTGTTCAATTCAGTTAATTCCTGAATCTTATACTGGTATTGATTATTAACAGTCAATAGCTCCTCGTTCACAGACTGCAATTCCTCATTGGTGCTCTGTAATTCTTCATTAGCTACGATTAATTCTTCATTCGTTGCCTGAAATTCCTCATTCGAGCTCTCAAGCTCATCTATGGTTGTTTGTAATGATTCTTTGGCATGGAATAGCTCATTCTCCAAATCCTTGACCTGCTGAGTGATTGTACTATCGAAATCCAATACGTGTTTGTGCTCCAAGCGGCTTCCTGTGGCAGCAACGCTTCTAAACTTAGTATGTAAATCCTCCTCGAAGAAAATAATGGTTAATTCCTTATTCGAATCAATGATAAAAGGTTTAACCGATAGTGTGATTACTTTATTCGGCAGGCTATGATCGATCTTGAAGCTTGAATAGGATAATTCCTTCCCCTCCTTCCTGACCTTATGCAGGAGGGTCTTTAATACAATAGATATGTACTCCGGAATCATCTTGAATAGATTAAGACTAGGCTTTCCCTTAGGAATAACAAGATAATCGCTCGCGCTGCCATTTATATGAATGATTTCATTATTCTCATCAATGATAATAAATTCGGGCACATATTCTTCAATTAACTTCGTGTAGATGCTGTCCAATGTGATCATCCGCTCTGTTTGTTTTAGTCGTGTCATAACTTTGTTCTTATATGCAATCTTATTCTCGACAATATGTGAGGGTATACGAAAGTGTGTTGTTGTAAGCCATTGGTTCATCTTCTTATTCTGATATATATTCCACTTCCGATCAACGATCTTGAACATATTCGATAATTTACCCAGTGTTTCACTTGGACCCAGTACAAGAAAGGCATCTGATTTAAGTGAAAAATGGAATAATGAGATGACTTTGCGCTGCATCTCAAGCTGCAGATAAATCAACATGTTCCGGCATGTGATAATATCCAATTGCGTAAATGGGGGATCCTTGAGAATATTATGCTGTGCAAAAACAATCATTTTCCTTATATCCTTGTTCACCTGATAGATGTTCGACTGCTTCGTGAAGTAGGTATTCAGCAGCAAAGGGTTCACACTCTTCGTAATGTGACCACGATATTCACCCTTACTAGCAATTTGAATCGATTCTTTATCTAAATCCGTTGCGAATATCTTAATATCGTAATGCTCTTTCTGCAAGTTCATATATTCTGTCAATAGTATGGCTAGAGAATACACCTCCTCACCTGTTGAGCAGCCAGTTACCCAAACTCGAATCTGCTTCTCTACCCTTCGCTGCTCAAATACGATGGGGAGCACCTTATCCGTAATCATCTGAAAAGCTTCTGGATCACGAAAAAATTGAGTGACCCCAATTAGTAAATCCTTCTGCAGAATATTAATTTCCTTAGGTCTTTCCTCCAGATAATTGACATAATCTCTTAGTTGATTAAAGCCGTGCATAATCATCCTTCGTTGAATGCGACGAAGGATACTAGGTTTTTTATATAAAGAAAAATCAATACCTGTTGTATGGTTGAGTAGCGCGAACAATGTCTCTCTATCACCCTGAATGGACGGTTTCATGATATCATCTTGAATTAGCTTGTCAATTAACTCAGATATATTCTGAGGGATGACCCTAAATTCATTCTGATTATCAATGATTGTATGTTCATCATTACCTTTGCTGTCAACGATCTTTCTAACTGCGTGTATGATTAATCCATTAGCATTAAGTATGGTCTCAGCACCAAGTCTATTGTCCGTATTATCCATGGCGAACAGAATGCCGATAACGAACCGTTCAGAGTTGTTAACTAGGGAGCAGAACAATCGATCTACAGGCATACGCTGGTCTGATATCTGAAGATCAATTAGTAATAGCTGACCACCATCGATTACAAATTCTCGATCTGATGGAATGATATAGATATGATTCATCTTGAGTTGGACTGAATCCATGACATGAATAATTGGCATAGAGGTGTGAGGGGATAGGGTTTCCCTAGAAAGCGGAGCATGAGGCTTACTCTGATAGGATGTGGCAAAATAAATTAGACCACTGTCAGATGGCATGTGGTCTAAAAAATGAAATAGCATATCCATATGATCATGGGCTACTGCGATACCTATGATCATATGCTGTTCAATCGTATAATCCGAAGATGAGGTATTACTATTCATGTGAGCATTACCCATTATGTCTCACCTGTTTCTTCGTAAGTATTGTCTGGCATGCTGCTGCATTCATTGTTGAATTAATTGTAACTTGAATAGACAATAGGTACAAGTCACAGTTCAGCCAAACCAATCAAGTGTTGCCGCAGCCCGCAAGCAGATTGGCTTTATACGACATCGTAGCCTTGCTCTTCGATTGCTTCTTTAATAGCATCTATTGAAACCTTCGTCTCTTCATAATCTACAGTTACCGAATTAGCTGCTAGATCTACCTTCGCGTTTGCACCTATATTCCTCACTGCTGTTTCTACTGAATTGACACAATGTCCACACGACATACCCTGTACCGTTAAAGTTGTTGTTGTCATTTGAAATTCCTCCTATAAGTTTCAGTATATTATTTCATTAATTTATTGACCGTAATCAGTAGTTCATCTATGACATCATGATCACCGGTCTGAATTCTATCGATAACACAGCTCTTCATATGCCCTTCGAGTAATAGCTTGCCCACACCTCCCAATGCAGATTGTGCTGCAGCTATTTGATTTAAGACGTCATCACAATAAGTATCTTTATCGATAAGTCCCTTGATGCCTCGTATCTGACCTTCAATTCGATTTAATCTGGAGATCAGATTCGACTTCACTTTATCCGAATGATGACTTTTTCTACCCTGATCGTTAGAACAACATTCCTCTTCTTGCAGACCATGACCATCAGAATGCTCCATATGTACCACCTCCCCTCATAATGAATTCATTACGTATTACGAACCCTTACTCGCTGAAGTCTAAGTGCATTGAGTACAACTGAGACTGAGCTCAGCGCCATTGCTGCTCCAGCTACCCAAGGTGCAAGTAAGCCAATTGCTGCTATCGGTATCCCTAAAGAGTTATATCCTAAAGCCCAGAATAGATTCTGCCTGATGTTACTCATTGTCTTACGACTCATGTATATGGCATCCGGAATGCTTGATAGATCACCTCGCATAAGTGTAACATCCGCTGCTTCCATTGCCACATCAGTACCTGTCCCAATTGCCATTCCAATATTGGCAGTTGCAAGAGCAGGTGCATCGTTTATACCATCTCCGACCATGGCTACGATCTTACCTTGCGATTGAAGCTTCTTCACCTCCTCTGCTTTGCCTTCGGGAAGGACTTCAGCTAATACATGATCGATTCCAACCTGAGCAGCGATTGCCATGGCCGTCCTTTTATTATCACCAGTAATCATGATGACCTGGATTCCCATCCCCTTTAAGCGAAGAACCGCGGCTCTTGAAGATTCTTTGATCGTATCAGCTACTGCCACCATGCCAGCATAACGCTGATCTATAGCTACGAGCATAGCCGTCTTCCCGTTCTCTTCTAGAGCAAACATTGATTCGTAAGCTTGGTTAGCGTCAATATTGAATTTCTCCATTAGGCGTCGGGTTCCAATTAACAGCTGTTTACCCTCTACACTAGCCTTAATTCCGAACCCAGGAATAGCTTCGAATGACTCTGTAGAAGGTAGTTGAATACCCCTCGCTACAATACCAGCAACGATGGCTTCTGCAAGAGGATGCTCTGAATTCTTCTCAGCAGCTCCCACAAGCCTTAGGAAGCTTGCTTCATCATCTACGGCAACAACATCCGTCAACTCTGGCTTTCCTTTAGTAACCGTCCCGGTTTTGTCCAATATAATGGTGTCGACCTTGTGTGTTTGCTCCAGATGCTCGCCACCCTTAAACAGGATACCAAGCTCAGCTGCACGCCCTGAACCCGCCATGATGGAGGTTGGCGTTGCTAAACCCAGCGCACAAGGACATGCTATGACCAATATGGCAATCGCTATCTCAAGAGAGTGTGCGAAGTTTTGTGGTGTTATTATGAAAAACCACACCAGGAATGACACTATAGCGATAGCTACAACAATTGGGACGAATACCCCTGATATAACGTCAGCTACTCGCTGAATTGGAGCTTTAGAGCCTTGGGCTTCCTCGACCACCTTAATAATCTGTGCGAGGGCTGTTTCTTTTCCAACCTTTGTTGCTCTAACTTTGAGTACACCGTTTTTATTGATCGTCGCCCCGATAACAGCATCACCAATTTTCTTCTCTACAGGGATACTTTCACCGGTCAGCATGGATTCATCTATAGAAGAGCTCCCTTCCAAGACTTCGCCGTCGACCGGCACTTTATCGCCAGGACGGATGAGCACGATGTCCTCCTTAATCACCTCATCTACAGGAATCGTTATTTCCTGACCGTCCCGAATGACAAGAGCTGTCTTCGCCTTCAGTCCCATTAGCGACTTTATCGCTTCCGAGGTCCGACCTTTCGCTAATGATTCGAACAACTTACCTAAGATTACAAGTGTAATGAGGATGGCGCTTGTCTCGTAGTACAGCGAAGGCACATGATGAACTACGCTGTCGGTAATATACCATTCCATTGTCAGATACAAGCTATAGAAGTACGCAGCCGATGTACCAAGTGAAATAAGTACATCCATATTGGCGCTTCCATTTCGTAATGCTTTATAAGCCCCTACATAAAACTGCTTTCCAACATAGAATTGAACCGGAGTAGCAAGTAGGAACTGCATCCACGGATTCATGAAAATTTCCGGCAAGTAGATCCATGATGTGAATGAAAAATGGCTGACCATGCTCCATAAGAGCGGGAATGAAAGGATCGCAGATAGCAGCAGCTTTCTCTTCTGGTTTCGGACTTCCTGCTCACGATGGTCACCCTCATTAGCGTTCTCTTGCTTAGAGATTGCTCTGTAAC
The DNA here is from genome assembly GCA_002383285.1 of Caryophanales bacterium UBA4100. GTDB lineage: Bacteria > Bacillota > Bacilli > Paenibacillales > UBA4045 > UBA4045. The sequence continues at coordinate 5,855 of DFXU01000034.1, read as the reverse complement.
CAAGCTTCAATACCTTATTCTGCATGTCACTTATAGAGAGCTCACCAGGGTTATATTCGACACGAGCTGTTTCCATTGCAAAGTTGACAGTTGCGTAGGTAACACCTTGCAGGTTATTCAATCCTTTCTCTATACGGTTCGCACATGCAGCGCAAGTCATTCCCTCCAATTGAAAATCTACTACTTCCTTCGCCGTGCCATAGCCTAAATTCTTAATCTTCTCTTCGAGCAATTGATTAGTAACCTCTGCAGGGTTATAAGTGACCGTCGCTTTCTCTAAAGCAAAATTCACATTAGCGGACGTCACACCTTCGATTTTGTTTAAACCCTTCTCAATGCGATTAGCACACGCAGCACAGGTCATCCCTGTGATTTGCATGGTGGTTTGTTTGTTGTTATTCGTTTCCGATTGTTGCATTTATGACCACTCCTTTCTTCCTTCCACTCATTATACCCCCCTACCCTATATTTAGTCAACAAAATTATAGAATACCCCCCTACCCTATTCGATTGCCTATGATATCTTTATTTCGTGGTAATTATTTCATTCAATTCATTCTAGAAATAGCTTTATTCATCATTTCATAATTAATTGCACCTTGATATATATTTTGAATGATACCTTGCGAATCAATGATATAAGAGGTCGGATAAGCAACAACCTGATATGAACTAGATACATCCCCCTCTTCATCCATCACGATTGGAAAAGTCAATCCGAAATCTTCAATAAAATCACTAACATTGGCTCGGTTTTTTTCAGTATTTGTTAAATTCACAGCTAGTACTACTACATCCTTCTCATGATCGGTATAAAATTTTTCCATATGCGGCATTTCAGCCCTGCAGGGAGGACACCAGGTTGCCCAGAAATTCAAGATCACCTTTTTACCAGCGAAATCAGAAAGCTTAACAGGCTCATCATCTAAATTCAACAGCTCAAAATCAGGCGCAGTATAACCTTTCTTTATCCCAATCTTCGTCTCCCGAGAGGTTTGCTGCTGACTGCTTGTGCCAGTTTGATCCTTAGAGTAATCATAAATTCCCCAAGCTATTAATAAAGCTACAGCTATGATTGCGATCGAATTTTTTCTCATCATGCACCCCTTTGATTAATAAGTATAAAGTGTGAATTGCGCCAACCAGGCACTTATTCTTTGCAATTGCCCCATATATAGTAACAATCCCATAGCTACTAGAATCCAGCCGTTACTTATTGAAAGAACCGGTAACCATCGATTTACTTTTTTAATTATCCCTAGTGAATAAGTGAGCATTAGAGATATCGCTAGAAAAGGAATACCTAAACCAACGGAATAAATGAACAGCAAGAACATGCCACTATACAACGTCTCTGATGCTCCAGCGAGCAGTAAGATGGAGGATAACGCCAACCCTACACAGGGAGTCCATCCAGAACCGAAGGCCAGTCCCAGTATAAAAGAACTCAGATTTCCTTTGTTAGAAGTCCCTACGCTGAAGAATTTCTTGTCAAACATAAGAAAGCGCAATGTGAGTACCCCTGCCATCTGTAAACCAAATATAATGATGAGGAGACCGCTAATTTTTTCAACTAGCTCTCGATTACCAGCAAAAAATTGACCAATGAAGCTAGCTGAAGCGCCCATAGCCACAAAAACCACACTGAATCCCAATATAAAGCTAATGGATCGGATCATCAGTAATTTCTTCTCAACATTGATTTTGTTGTCCTGTACGAATGATCCTGTCAAATGTGACACATAAGCGGGTATCAACGGAAATACACAGGGGGACAGGAAGGAGAGAACACCTGCTATAAAGGCAATAAATATCGTTGGGTTATCCATCACTCCACATCCTCTGCTACTTTCTTTTCTACCATATTGCCAACAACTATAGTAATGACCAGAATGAAGAGGAAGAATATTTGTTCTAGGGAAAAGCTTAAGAACATATAGCTTCTTTCCTTCACTGCGAAGAAGATACCAACCATCCCCAAGCTAAACCAAATCACAAGCTGGTTTATAATAATGGGATTACCAACTGCTCTCTTACTTATATTCAGGAATACTAGAAGCCCCGCCACAAAGGAAATATACAGCAAATGAAAGAGTATATTCGAGGTATCCTTCATTAATAATAAGAGATGATACGTCCCGCTGCCCGCCATCAGACCGATGCTTATAACATCTACATTCAACCATAATGAAGTACCGTCCCCCCGAGAACGAATCCATACATAAATCAACGATATTACGACAGCCAACCATAGCCCTTTGTCCCCACCGTTAAAGTACAGGAGCGACAATGGATATTGAAGAACGGTAATAGGATCAAATACAATCAAGCTGAATTTCCATACAATCAAACTAATTATGAGGGCAGTAACAAATTTATCCCTAATACTTGCCTCCACCTCCGCTTTACTCAAGCGGTATCTCAATCCCAAGTATCCGACAAAAGCAGATATGATTAAAATCAATAATTCAAAATTTAACATGAACGGTCCCAATTGGATTACATTCAATTGCCCACCCCATTCCATATATACGTAAGATCAGATTACATACATAATAAACCCCTTATCCATATACAGATAAGGGGCCTATTCTCAATTTCAAGCATCAATAGAGTGAGCTTCTTTAACGGCTTTTATCTATGGCAGCTATCAGTCGACTCTCGATATCCTGCGCGATTCCCATCAGCGTATCGTTATCTATGAAGCCAATAAGCGCTGTAGGCTTAGGAAGCCCGATTCTAGTCGTTCCTCCATCCTCATAAACAGCAATCTTACATGGCAGAAAGTACCCAATCAATGAATTTTCACTCAGCACTTTCTTAGCCTCAACGGGATTACACACTTCAAGAATATGGTACGTCTGATCGAAATCTACGCCCTTCTCATTCAATTTCCCCTTCAGATCAAGATGCCACAAAACTCCAAATTTTTCTTCCTTTAGGTTTTCCTCTAGGTCGGCGATTGTCTGTTCCGGTGATTTAGCTGTTTCCACCGTATAATGAAACATTCATCTCATCCTCCTAATTCAGATTAGTTAGTGGCTTCTTACTAATAAATTAACAGCTTCCTGAACCAATTTCCCAGTATCATTCCCTTTTTCCTTCTCTTCAAGAATACACTGCTCCAAATTAATAGCTACAATGAAAGCCATTGCCTTGTCAGCGGCGCTGCGTACAGCAGAAAGCTGCGCTACTACGTCCTTGCAGTCCTTTCCCTCTTCCATCATTCTCAGAACACCTCGAACTTGTCCTTCTATTCGTTTCAACCGTCTAACAACATTATCGTCATATACCATTATTCCCACATCCTCCATTCAATACGCGTATGGGTATATTATCTCACCCCACGTGATCCCGGACAACGTAAATTTTCAGATCTGTCATTAAATAAATAGGTTTACTCTCGCGTTCGATGCATCGCCCAAATAAGCGGCTACACCTGCGTATTCCAAATCATCAATTAACTCCTCTTGCTTCAAGCCAAGAAGGTCCATCGTCATCGTACAAGCAACCAGCTTCACTCCTTGCTCTTGTGCCAATTCGATAAGCTGTGGTAAGGACAGTGCATTATGCTTTTTCATGACATGCTTGATCATTTGAGGACCCATACCTCCAAAGTTCATTCGCGACAGCCCCAATTTACGAGCTCCTCGAGGCATCATCCAGCCGAAGGCCTTCTCTAGAATACCCTTCCTCGTTTTCACAAGCTCATCCTTGCGAAGTGTATTCAATCCCCAGAAGGTGAAGAATATCGTCACTTCGTGGTCGAATGCGGCAGCCCCATTAGCAATAATGAAGGCTGCAATTGCTTTATCCAAATCCCCACTGAACAATACAATCGTAGTATTCTCTTTGGTTATCAAGTTCCTTCTCTCCCTATTCCCCAGTAGCGAGCTTGTTCGAGGAATTGAATTTATCCTATGAACAAGCTCGCTACGTGTAAATTATAGTTTTCTTACATAGAATTTATATACACCATTATCTTCTTTATGTTCAATTAACTCGTGCTTGGTCTGTTTAACCCATGCTTGAAAATCATTAATAGATCCCTTATCTGTAGAGATAACCTCCATGGTTTGACCAGCTTGCAATCCATCTAGCGCCTTCTTAGCCTTCACAATTGGCATCGGGCACGCCATTCCCTTGGTATCAACAATAATATCTGTTTGCATCAGGATAAATCCTCCTTATTTGTCGTGAACTGCGCAGCGGTTGGGGCCAATTTCCATTTCTCGTTGTTCTTCCTCTGTCGGCACAATTCTCCCCATGTTGGTTTGACGTATTTCTTGATAAGCATTCGGCTGTGGTGGTAAATTCTCTGTAACTGTTCGTCTAAATTGTGCTTCATCCTGGATGTTCAATCCCTGGTTATTATCGTACAAGTGTCCCAAACGAGCACTTACCTTCCCGCCATCACTAAGCTCGGAAAGCTTTCCGAAGTGAGCTGGCAGCACTACTAAATCGTTCGACAGCTCCTGATATCGATTATAGAGTGTATGACGAAGGTCCTTGACCCAATCCTCGGCTTTACCAGCTAAGTCAGGTCGACCGATAGATTCAATGAATAGAATATCCCCAGATAGTAAGTATTGATCATCTACAATTAGTGACGTGCTGCCAATTGTATGACCTGGTGAATATATAGGCTGTATATTGATTTGTGTGTTCCCTACGGTTAGAACTTGACCTTCTTCAAGTTTATTGTAAGTAAATACAACTTCCTCGGCATCCTTCGGAGGCAGCCAGTAATTAGCACCGACCTTCTCTGCTAATATTCTTCCTCCAGATATATGATCAGCATGAAGGTGTGTATCTATTGTATGTTTAATCTGCAATTGATTATCTTCGGCAAATTTATCGAAAACCTCTGTCATTCTGAGCGTGTCTACTATGGCAGCTTCACCATTAGAAATCACCATGTACGATAGGCAACCCTTACCGATTCGCACAAATTGATAAATGGAACCTCCGTCCTTCAAATCGCCAATTTTGACGGGCTCCAGATGCTCGCTCCAAGACTTCATGCCGCCTTCGAGATAATAAACGTTTCTACGTCCTGCTTCTACGATCTGCTCAGCAATAAACTGTGATGAGCCTTCCTTAGCACAGACAACCAGTACTTTACTGTCGTCAGGAATTTCGTCGAGCGCAGGGTCCACCCCATCCAACAATTCGAAATATGGAATATTGATAATTTCAATTCGTTCACCTTCAATTTTCCAATCTTTAAAATCACTTTCATTACGAACATCAAGGATAAATAGTCGTTCTTTATTCAACACTATACGAACCAGTTCTTGTGCAGTCATCTTATTCAGGGTAGACCCAGCAATCATATTAATAAATCCTCCTTATCCTTATGGCAGTACGATTAGAACGTTAGAGAAACGTCAGCATCCTTCGCAAAATCCAAGAAGGTTACTGCTCCTCCAACTTCAATATCTTCAATAAAATCCTCTTTGGTCAAGTTCATGACATCCATAGTCATCTGGCAAGCAATGATTTTCACTCCCAATTCTTGAGCCATTTGAACCAACTCGGGTATGGAAGGAACATTGGCAGCTTTAAATCCTTCAACAAAGTGTTCTTTACCCGCAGGAAGCGTCAATTGTTGATACGCCTGCTTATGAATTAAATTCAACCCCTCGAACGTAAAGAATATGGCGACTTCCGCATCGGTTGCAGCCGAGGCTGTAGCAATGTTGAATACCTTATATGCGTCGAACAATCCACCGTTGCTTGCGATAATAGCGACTTTTGTAGACATAAGTATATACCTCCATTAAAATTATAGTTTTTATTGTTTATTGATTACTCTCAGTGGGTCCGGTCCATTCGGACATACCAGGTACAAC
>DFXU01000044.1 GCA_002383285.1 Caryophanales bacterium UBA4100 | reverse complement strand
CGACGCCTGTCTGACTTAAAGTGAATTCTGCCCATTAGATAGCTCTTATCTTATGGGTAGAGTTCGCTGGGCGCGATGCGCTTAGTCAGAAGGATGTGGTGAACTGTTCTCCAGTCGTATCCCTTTCGACTGGGGCTGAACCTGAGGGGGCTTGTCCCCCGATGCGTGAATGCGGTGTTATGTGATGGATCGGTCTTCTTCGAATTACTAACACAATCACTACTCTGCTCTTGACAGTTCCATTATGTGACTCGCTTTGTAAATTCCATCTGCTTTTGAAAAACCAGTATCTATGTATAACTTATCAGCAATTGGATTTTCAGTATATAAAGTTAATTTTTGAAAATACTTCGTTGCTTCCTCGATGATTTTTCTTAAGAGTTTCTTTCCGACACCACGACCTCTGTGCTTAGGTAAAACATATAAATGTCTTACGCGACCTACTTCCAATTGTATATTCTAAACATAATTTTCGAACAAATTTGTATCCCTCAGTCATGCTCTCATCTAGCAAAAAATTCAAATTATACTTTTCGAGAGAAGTTACTCTTTCAATTAGCATCACTGCATTCACCCTCAATTGATTCTTGTTTTTGCCGATCTTTCACTTAACGTCCGGATATTCACGATGTCCTTTCACCTTAAATTTCTAGAGTCGTGCGTCAAGCACGAGCTCAGCCGGCCGCGATGCGGTTAGGTGGTGCGGATGTGTCGTAGCTGCCACTCGGTCGGATCATCCGACCGATGCCAAGACCGAGGGGGCTTGTCCCCCGATACGTGAACACATTGTTATAGGATGTCAGCCTTCTTCGAAACACCTGAAAAAGCAATTTATTTTTGCTTTACATGATATAGAACATGTTTGCTTAAAGGATTATTCTTTTCAACTCTTGGATGATGAAATGTTTTAATATAGCTCATGCCAATTTTGGTCATTACTCTTTTTGATGGTTCATTAATATCGGCTGTAAAACTATACACTTCCTCAAGTCCTAAGGTGTTAAATCCATATTGTAAACAAGCTGACGCACCTTCAGTTGCATATCCGTAACCCCACGCATCTTTTTTGAGTCTCCAACCAATTTCGATACATGGAGTAAAATTGGCTTCAAATGTTGCTCTGTGAAATCCAACAAACCCAATAAAGTCATCATTTCCCTTTACTTCGACAGCATACAATCCAAAGCCACATTCCTTAAATTCTGATTCAATTGATTTATAAAATTCTTTTGTTTCTTCAGTTGATAAGGTCTTAGGAAAATACTTCATTACTTCTTTATCTGCATTGAGTAGACTAAATGGATCTAAGTCGGCTTCTCTCCAATCACGAAAACGTAACCTCGGTGTTTCAAAATAGATCATAACCACGCATCTCCAATTAAGTGATTGGTTGTTCTGCTTCATTGCCCTGTTAAATAATCAGTAAAGAGGTATAGATACCATACCGAGAGATAATGATTTAAATATGTTTTTCTCCATCTTGCGTTGATTTCTTAAAACGTTTCCGTGTTCACAACGTCCCACCGACTTAAGCCTGTAGGGCGGCTGCGCTTGCGCAGTTAGTCGGTGCGGATGTGTCGCCTGAATCTACCTCCTCGGCTTATCTCCTGGCGACCGAGGGGGCTTGTCCCCCGATGCGTGAACACATTGTTATGCACAGTTACTGCCATCTCGAATTACGATCACAAATCAAGACTTAATCTAATCATATCTATTACTTGAATTCCGTTTTCGTAGATCTTTTCTTTATAGTACATCCATGATTATCCTCCTATTCCACTTTCTGTAGTAATTGCGCATAACGTCTTATCTACGTATTTCGCAAAAGATGTTTGAATACGGTGGAATTGCGACGGTTGTGTTTATTTGCGGATTATACCAGATTATGGATGGTTTGCGAAGGGATTCTTTGCTTTTCTGTGCAACAGCTATGAATCCACATCTATTCTCATATCAATCATCGCATCCTTCAACTCTTCTCTTCTTTTACAACATTAACATCCTATGCTTCGTCTGTGTTGCCTATCAAGCGATCAAGCGGGCTTTGGATTCGAGGGATGTCCTTTATACTGACATGGGTGTAGATTTCGGTGGTCTTTATGCTTTGGTGACCCAAGAGTTCTTGTATGTGTCGTAAGTCCGTGCCCTCCTCTAGCAGATGGGTTGCGAATGAGTGTCACAGCGAATGAACACTGACTGCTTTATTGATCTTGGCTAAGGATAACGCCTGTTCGAATACCTTTTGCACGGTCCGTTCTGTTAGGTGTCCGCTCAATTGTCCAGGGAATAGCCACACCTTCGGTCTATCCTTCTGGATATATTGATTAATCACATCTAGAGCTGCATCTGACAGGAGAGAATATCGATCTTTATTTCCTTTACCCTGCTTGATGAATATCGTCTTTCGCTCAATATCTATATCCTGGAATCGGAGCCGTACGACCTCGCCCACTCTTAATCCCGATGAATATGTCAAGAAGAGTAGAGATTTGTGCTTCAAATTTGTTAAGCTCCCTAGTAATTTCAACACCTCACCCTGAGAGAGAATAGTGCGGGTATAGATTATAACATTTTGAATACTCGACTCCGATAACTCAGATCCGGCTTGCATATATAGAAAGTAGCGATGAAGCTGCCCGCAATAGGCTTTGTTTACCCAGCTCCGCATCATTCTGCTTAAACACATGCAACATGTAAACCTTCACCCTCCCAATCATACTTATATTCACATGCAAAAAAAAAAGGACCCTCCATCACTCCACATAATGTGATAATGATACAAAGTCCCCGATGCTTTCGGTCACCTACCGATTCCGATAGCGCCCCGGCGTCAAGCCAACGATCTGGCGGAAGAAGCGGCAGAAGTGCGCGCTCGATGAGAATTGAAGTCGCTGAGCAATTTCTTCAATGGTGTAAGGGGTATCCTGCAGGAGCAGCTTGGCTTGTCGAATCCGCAGATTGTTCAGGTATTGACGAGGAGCCATACCGTATACCTGTTTGAAGCAATCACTGAGGTAGGATCGGTGCACGCCTAGGTAAGCAGCCAATTCGCCAATTCGCAGCTCAGCTGGGATATTCTTCTCCATATGATAAGCTGCTTCTTTCGCCAGATTCATCTGAGTGGGATGAACACGAATGGTAGCTGTTCGCTCTGCCTCACTTACAATCGATTGTCCCAGCACACCAATAAACTCTAACAATCGGGATTGAGCACGGAGCATCATTAGAGATTGGTGAATATCCCCATTGTTCGTTGAAGTGGAATTATTCTCTGCATTAATCTCCATAGCTAATGCATCCCCGAATTCAAGCACAAATCGATCGACCCAAGTCGGAATTGAGATCAATTCCCCATCGATTGTGGCTGGACGTAATAAAGGAGTATCCATCAACTGGAAGGCGGCATGGACCTGCTCCGATTCGACGTCGAAGTGGAAGACGAAGAATTCGGTTGTCTCTTCCACTGGCTCTGTTCGGTGATAGGATCCCGGCTTCACGATCACAGCATCACCTGAATGCAGCTCATACGATTCACCATCGATCCACATTCGTAGGGAGCCTAGTGCACAATATTTGAACTCTATTAAGTTATGGCGATCATCTCCATAGGACCATCCACGCTGAACCTTAGCGTAGTGGATATGGGTAATTCTCCCGGCGCTGTATAAGTTATCTCTGTAAAATCTTCTTTCCATCAGACACACCTCAGTTAATCGACATAAGTATAATTTAACATAACATTTGTCGAATGATAACATTTCAATTTCATGTTACGTTTAACCTATAAACGTAAACACTGAGGGAGGAATTATACTAATGGCCATCATTCAATTTCCCGAAGGCTTTAGATGGGGAGCAGCGACAGCTTCATATCAGATAGAAGGCGCATACAACGAAGGTGGACGAGGTCCATCGATTTGGGATACATTCTGTTCCACACCAGGCAAGGTTAAGGATGGCGATAATGGTAATGTCGCTTGTGACAGCTATCACCGATATGAAGAAGATATTGAAATTATGAAGAATCTAGGCATATCTGTTTACCGCTTCTCAGTAGCATGGCCGCGTATTGTACCTGATGGTGATGGCGCTATTAACCAAGAAGGGCTCGATTATTATCATCGTTTCGTCGATAAATTGCTTGAAGCTGGAATCGAACCCTATTGTACGTTATACCATTGGGATTTACCACAGGCGCTTGAGGATCAAGGCGGCTGGAATAATCGCAAGACGGTTGATGCTTTTGTCCGTTATGCAGAAATTATGTTCAAGGAGTTTAATGGCAAGATCAAGCAATGGATTACACTGAATGAGCCATGGTGCTCATCATTCCTATCTAATTATCTAGGTGTGCATGCACCGGGGAATAAGGATCTGCAGCTTGCTGTTGATATCGCCCATAATCTGCTCGTTGCGCACGGCTTAACTGTAAAGTCATACCGCAATCACGGCTATGATGGACAGATTGGTTATGCACCGAATACAACATGGATTGATCCGTATAGCAGCAACAATCAACAAGACATCGATGCAGCTGCACGTGAGGTTGGTTGGTTCGTAGAGTGGTTTTTTGATCCGATCTTCAAGGGTGAGTATCCAGCATTCATGGTCGACTGGTTTAAGTCTAAGAGCATCGAGCTGCATATTCAACCAGGTGACATGGAAATCATCAGCCAGCCTATCGATTTCTTAGGCATCAATTATTACACAGGCCACGTATGTCGTTATAAAGAAGGCGGCGGACTCTTCGACAGCGAGCTAATAGAGCTAGGCTACGAGCGTACAGATATCGGCTGGCCAATATATGCCGAAGGCTTCAATAATGTTCTCCAGCATATTACACAGCGATACGGTGCCATTCCGATCTACATTACTGAGAACGGTGCTTGTTATAATGATGAGCCTGTGAACGGTCGTATTCAAGACACCGGCAGGATTGACTACCTGAAGAAGCACATCACACAGGTTAACCGTGCCATCGCCTCCGGCGTGAACATGAAGGGCTACTTCACATGGTCACTCATGGATAATTTCGAATGGGCCGAAGGTTACACGATGCGGTTCGGACTTGTCCATGTTGATTATAACAGCTTAGTTCGTACACCCAAGGACAGCTTCTACTGGTATAAGAAGATCATTGCTAACAATTTCTATGAAGTGTAACATCCATTAATAGCCTGTAACCCAACAATCCGGACATCATTGTCCGGATTGTTGAACATCATTGGAGCATATACGCTGATAGAATTTATCCACAGCTGGTGTTAAATCGCCATCCTCACGAAGATAAACCGCTATCTGATTAGTCAACCCGGCTGCCTCATTGACTCGCACGCGAGCGACCTTCCCCTGCGCTACATAATCCATAACCTCCATCGCCGATGCAAGAATAGCACCATAGCCTGACATTACAGTCCGGATCGTCTCATTCAAACCACTCATTTGAATACCAATATCAGGTAGCTGAAGACCATTCGCCCGGCACAATGCAAATAGCTCCTCCCGCATGGAGCACCCTTCCTCCCTAACGATAAAAGGAAGTTTCAGCAGCTCCCTCAATGGAACCGTCTTATCTGCAAGGGGGTGCTCCTTGGGTACGATAAACCATAAGGGGTCTCTTCGAATAACTCTCTTCTTAAGCCCCTTCTGATCAACAGCTCCTCCTCCAATAACAGCAATATCCACGTCATAATTCAAGAGTAACTGGCATGCCTTGTCCGCCGTAGCAGTTATTAGCTCAAGCTCCAGTGAAGCATACAATTGCTTAGACTCCGCCAACACTGCAGGCAGAAGGTAATTGGCTGGTAAGTAGGTTGCCGCAATCATTACCTTTCCCACTTCTCCACTCTTGAACTTGGCTGTATATCTACGCACATCTCGATCGATGCCTACCAATCTACGAGCAATCTTAGCGATATCCTGACCTGCTGGTGTCAGCACTACGCCCCTGCCTCTAGGCTCTAACAATTTAACCTCCAATTCCTCCTCAAGCTTACGAACCTGCATAGTTACCGCGGGCTGGCTAATGAAGAGAATCTCAGCTGCACGTGTGAAGCTCTCCATATAAGCGACATAATGGAACACCTTTAAGCCGTATAAATTAACATTTTTCATATACTGTCAGTGCTACAACTGGTCCAATAAGTCCTTAATCTCTGCCTTTGGGATATGCTCACCAATTAACACTAAGACATCGGGCACATCCTTCTGCGGAGTAATTCTCATATAGTCGGGCTCGCGGTAGGCATATTGGAACAGGAATCGACTATCCGGGGGGGTATCGGTGAACCGCAGCACACCCTTGGCGCGATATACAGATTTCGGCAGCGCACTAATAAATTGCTCAAACCTAGGTCTATCAACCTTCCTGTGAAAATAATGCGTATACACCATCACGTGATCATGCGAATGATGGCTATGACTGCTGCTGTGCGAGTGCTCGTGATCATTGGCAGCATGGTGATGGTCCACATCATTCTGGTCGTTCTGGTCATTCTGGTCGTTCTGGTCGTTCTGACCGACCTGCTTCTGCTGCTGAGTCACACTCGCTTGCTCCTGCACAAGTATTGCAAGGTCTACTTCGCATTGAACGGTCTCGATCAGCTCAGCCGCAGTATTGATGGCGCTCACAATGGTTCGCAATTCTGACAGCTGCGAAGGCTCAACACGATCCATCTTATTGAGCAGAATAACATCAGCGCAGCGTATTTGCTCTTGCATCAGCCTGAAGGTCTTGCCAACACCCTTCTCAGACAGCTTTAACAGATGTGGTCCATCTACGATAATCACTACGGACTGCAAATATGCTTTACCGTATAAGGAGGCTTCCGTAATTCCATCTATGAGCTCCATCGGATTCGCTGCCCCTGTCGATTCGATTAGGATCACATCGGGACACTCTTGCTCCAATAGATTCATAATCGTTAAACCCACATCTCCACGTATCGTACAGCATATACAGCCGCTCAGCATCTCTGCCATCGGAATATGCTCATCAATCATCAAACCATCTAGATTAACTTCACCGAGCTCATTCATGATGACTGCAACCTTTTGATTTTCCCCTTTGTAGTGTTCAATCCATTTTGTTAATAAAGTCGTCTTGCCACTACCTAGAAATCCCGATATTACGACAATTGGGGTAATTGGATTAGAGTCCATAAAGCTGTTCACCTCTTATTAATTAATCACTTTGTTGTTCATACCGCCTGAGCATGAGTAGGAATAGGAGCACATGGATTCCCAAGGCTATAATAACATTCACAGCATACAATAATCGACTATAATCCGATAGCTGCATTCCCATCTCATACAACCGTGCTGTCCAGAACATCGGCAGAATCGACCCTGTCCAGGACCATGCACCTGGAATGAAGTACACGAAGATTGGACCTGCAAGGAATATCCCTCCTACCTTCGAGAGAGCTAGACCCTCTACTTTGTTACTAGCGAAGCTAACGAGGAATAACGCGAACATCGGTGTCTCCAATGCAAGCATCATAATGACCGCCAGCTGACCCAGCCAGTTGAATGGCTCTAATCCAGACAAGGAGAGGAACATTACATTCAATCCTATACTTAGCACCGTCGGCAAGCCCAGCCTTTGTATCAGATAACCTCTCCGTGTTAGCGGAGTTACTGCATAATAGCTAACCATCTGTTCATCCCGCTCATCGAGCATAAGAAAACCAGCCATCATCCCTACTAGCATGGGTGTTATCAGCATGAATAACGAGGTCATAAATCGACTATAATGACTTAGATTCAAGGAAAAGCTCTCTTCTACGAAAATATCAATAATCGGGAAACCATAACGAATGAACGTTAATAACGCCAGAGGACCTAGGATACCGACCGCTAGCATAGGATCTCTGCTTATCCCTCTCAAGTCATTCAAGGCTAATGCGATATATCGATTCATTCGACTCCCCCTCCTAGCTTCTGTCGGATATGCAACTCGAACGAACGATATGCCCACATCCATAGGAGTGCAATACCGATGCATAGGATCATGATGCTGTACCCAACCTCCCATATCTCAACAGGGCGAAGCGCTGCATCCATTAAGAGCAAGGATCCCATTGTAGGGAATAGGTATAGTAGCGGGCTATCCCAAACCTTAAATACCATGAATAGTGGCAGCACAAGTACTATGGCATACAATTGTGTCATCATAATAAAGCCATTCAACGATCGACTACGAACCGCTACCCCAATGCCTAACAAGGTGAATAATACGGACGTTAACCCGACGCCTACTATAAACCGGATAGGAAATGCAGGTACACCAGCTGAAAAACCGTGGATAACCCAGGCGGATCCAATGGATAGAATAGCTAGTGAAGCTACTTTCCCCAGTAGAAATTCAGCTGTGCGAAGTGGTGACGTCAATAGACTATCATAGATTCCCTGTCCACGCTCCAGCAGTATAATACCCCCAGCGAATAATAGCCCAAGCGCACTAGGATCGGAGAATGATAACAATGCCGCAACCCTCGCCCGATACTCCTCTGGCACGAAGTGCAGCAACAGCACATACATTGCACACACGAATAAATATGCGCCATAGAAGCCGTGACGCCATTGAAAGCGAATGTCATTCCGCAGAGCAGCAACAGTTCTCATCCAAATCCCTCCTGCATGCTGTTACCATTCAAGTCCATTTTCTTCCCTGTTACCTTGATGAATATTTGCTCTAATGTTGCTTCCATCGTGTGCATTGTCTCAATCCGTTGATTACGCAAGAGCTCCAAATATGCTCTATTACTACCAATACCGTCTAGCGCAAATTGCGCATACATTAATTCTCGTTCTCGTCCTGATTCATATTCCACACGCAGCATTCTCTCGCCATATTTAAGCTTCAGCTCACGAGGACTGTCAATTAGCGGAATTCGCCCATCGACCATAAAAGCTACTCGATCACAGATCTCCTCGGCAGTATTCATCTGATGTGTTGTGATAAGCACGGTTCTACCAAGCTGCTTCTGCTCACGAATTAGCTTCTTCATCGTCTGCGCATTGACAGGATCTAACCCGGATGTGGGTTCATCGAGGAATAGAATGTCCGGTTTGTTCAATAATGCGCGTATAAAATTCAGCCTCATCTTCATGCCCTTCGAATATTGCGACACCCTCAGCTTCGCAGAAGTATCTAAACCGACGAGCTTCAGCAGCTCTCTGGGGTCCTCTGTAGGTCCTTTATATAAGGAGCGAAATAGGTTTAGATTCTCTAGCGCTGTAAATCTCCCGTAGAAATTAGGAAATTCGAAAGCTACACCTATTCGTTCATAGAAATCCGATCCTGACCCCTCCACCTCTAGCCCTAATACTCGTGCGGAGCCCTCATACTTTTTCAATATACCAATCAGAATTTTCTGTGTTGTGCTCTTCCCTGCACCAGATGGGCCTAGAAAGCCGAAGATCTCACCATGTTCAATCTGAAAATCGAGTTGTTGGATGGTTCTCTCACATTGACCCCTATGAGTGAAGCTCAGATCCTTAACCTCTATCGCTGCTGCCATATATTTCACTCCTTCACCTATACTCAGTGCTGATTCGAATTTCGCAGGCTAACTAAGCCTTCAACAACCACATCAAGCATCAGCTGAAAGGTAGCATCGAATTGGACTTCGCCAATTTCTTTACGATGCAGGGTAAGCATGAACAACGCGCGAATCATACTGACTATCGTCTCTGGATCGGATTGCACGATTAACCCTTGATCCTGCCACATTCGGATTGACGGAAGCAGCGCATCAGCATCTCGTGTGAAATTCTGTTGCAGCTTCTCCTTAGGAAGCTTGCGCATGACCATCTCTAGTACGCCGTCGACATACATCTGCTTGACGAATATCGATTCATCAGCCGCTTTGAATGCTTCACCTAGAAACGCACGCAGCCTCTGCTTCGTCATCACTCCTCCTTGACTATTCAATTTCTGCTCCATCTCAAGGCGGATACGCTCTTCCTCCTGTTCCATAATCTCGAAGTAGAGCTCCTCCTTCGATCCGAAGAATAGATAGAATGACCCTTGTGCGATACCTACAGACTTCGTCAGCTCCTCGACACTTGTTTTCTTCAGCCCGAATTTTCCAAACCATTCTCGACCTGCTGTAATAAGTTTCTCCTTGATAAATTGGCGCTCTTCATCATTAAATTTTCTGGCCATAAGCTCGCCTCGCCTCCAATATGAACTTATGAATAAATTAATTATATATTCACAGATAATATAACATAAGACCTTCCTATGGTCAAAAAAGCAATTTTACACGTTGATATTGATCAGCTCATAGGAGTATGATATAGATGGATTAAATAGTTTTTAGGAGGTTATTCTCATGAGTAACAACAATTATGCACGTGAAGGACGATATCAAGACGAAGAAGCAATCCTAATCGGATTTGGCTCATACTCTGCGGTTATGCTGCCTCGAATTGGAGGCAATCTCATCTCATTCCGTGATGAAGTAAATCAATATGCAATTCTTCGTGAGCCTACAGCTGAAGAATGGACTAGCTTCGTAGAACGCCCTATGGTTCATGGTATTCCCGTGCTATTCCCCCCTAATCGTTATGATAATGGGACGTTCACATTTAATAATCACACCTATTCCTTTCCTATTAATGAGCCCTCCACAGGTAATCACCTGCATGGCTTTGTCTATGACTGTCCATGGGAAACCGTAGAATATGGCTGTGATGATGACAAGAGCTGGGTATCGGTTCGTATCCGATTTGACGATACTCATCCGAGCTTTGTTCACTTTCCTCACGAATTCACATTAACAAACACGTATACCTTATCTGATAAGGGTCTTAGTCAGCATTTCCATGCTATTAATGATGGTAATACCGCATTACCGTTCATGCTCGGCTTCCATACTGCGGTCAATGCTCCATTCGCAGCAGGAAGCACACCTGAGGATCTATCTTGCTTATTCACACTCGGTAATCGTTGGGAGATGTCTGAACGTATGCTCCCTACTGACAAGTTCCAACCCCTATCCCCTTCCGAGCAGCAGCTGAAGGACGGTGTTGGTAATCCTTATGCTGAGGATATGGACAATCATTATACTGCCTTACCACAGAACGGTTCAAACCGCATGACTTTAACAGATACCAAGGCGAAGAAGCGCCTCGTTTATGACGTTGGCTTGAAGTACAAGCAATGGATGATCTGGAACAACAAATCCAACCGAGCTTACTTCTGTCCAGAGCCACAAACGAGTCAAGTCAACGCACCTAATTCCACGCTACCTACTGAAGAGAATGGACTATTCGCTCTTGAGCCTGGTCAAGAGTGGTCAGAAACTAGCCACATGTATCTCGAATCAGTCTAGAGCTGTAAGGAGTATCTACAAATCATTAACGCAAGAAGTGGCGCAGCTGCGAGATTTTATTCTCGCTACTGCGCCACTGTTCGTTACGTTGGCATAATCCAGCTATTTGAGCTTCTGTTACACCCACTAAGCAATGTCCCTCTTAAGCTTCTCCAACCATACGATTCGTTAATGAACCTAGCTTCTCGATCTCAATCGTCACTTGATCTCCGTGCTGCAGGAATACTTGTTGATCTGCTGGGTAACCCATCACAACACCAGCTGGCGTTCCGGTGAAGATAATATCTCCAGGGACTAGCGTCATGTGCTGGGATGTGTAGCTAACAATTTCTTCTACGTTGAAGATCATATCCGCTGTATTGGAATGCTGCCTAACCTCACCATTCACGATACACTTGATATCCAGATTGTTCGGATCACCAACCTCATCAGCCGTCACCAGGTATGGTCCAATAGGACCAAAGCCATCGCAGGTTTTTCCAAGCAGCCACTGCTGTGTCCGCTTCTGCAAATCCCTTGCAGACAAGTCATTCCCATTGCAATAGCCGAATACATGCTTTAATGCATCCTCTTTGGCCACATACTTAGCCTCTGCACCTATCACAATGACAAGCTCTGCTTCGTAATCTACCTTAGTGGACACCTTCGGCAAGGAAACATCATGACCATGGCTATTCAATGCATTATTAAATTTATTGAACAGAATCGGATAATCTGGTATTGGAGAATTCGTCTCCTCTGCATGCTTGCGATAATTCAATCCCACACAGATCATCTTATTCGGTTGAGTTACAGCGGGCCCAATTGTAAGTGAATCTTCATCAAGCAAGCACTTCGTCTTGACTGAATGATCAGCCAATACCTGCTCCATTAAGCTATGTAATTGTTGTACCGCAGCTTGTCCATTCTCAATTACTGAATGAATGGAAGCTGAGCTCAGTGTTCCAGAAGTATTACCTATTGCCTTCACCGCTGCTTGTACGTCAATCACGCCTTGCTCAGTCTGAATTCCTAATACCCAACCTTGCTCTTGCTTAAAGTTTAGTAGCTTCATCTCATGGACTCCTTCAAATTCATTTTGTCGAATGCGTGAGTGGTCAATTGATTAATCGCATACACACGCTACTCCTTCGTACTCTCGCCTGCGTTGAAGGAATAGCTGTGAAGAGGCGGCAGGTCGCCAAGTCCCGATCAAGAACCGCATTCTGAACACTTAATGGGAGGATTGGAAGCCATACACCTAATCCTAATCCTACCACAATCATGAAGAGAATGGCTTCTAAATTTGTTGAGAAATACCCTTAAGATATTGCACTAGAAAGTACGTCTCTTCTTGTTTGATCTTCCAGCTCTCTTATGCCGTGTATGACGACGCCCAGCTGTATGAGATAGGTTAACCTGCTCGATCGGTTGTTCCTCCTCAGCTTGGAAACTGGTATACATCTCCTTCCATAACGGTGACAGCTTAGAGAATGAATTGTAAAGCCCCTGCATCTGTTTCATCGTCTGAATCATTTGTTGCATGCTTGTATTCATCTCATTCATGAAACGCCCGAGGTCATTCATCGATCGCCTCATCCCTTCAGTTTGATGTTTCATATCATATGAGTGTTTCGATATCCTTGTTAAACAATTGGGCTCCATGTATATCTTAGTCACTATCCTCGCCCAGAATTCATACTATAAACCAAACGATGAAGGAATGATCGAATGCCACATATCAATAACATCTTTAACATCCGGATCAATAATGTATCCAGTAATGGATCAGTTAATTTCGGTAACGTCATCATAAAAGGGAATTCAGCCAATGCCAAATCAGTTGGTGGGCAAGCGGTTACTGGTGATCTGTTCGCTAGCCCAGCTAATCATAACTTTAACAAGAATATCGCGAATGACCCTGATCTAATTGATCAACCCCAATCTCAAGTTTAGGATAAGTACTTAACAATGGAATCTGAGATTAATCATAGTATAAGGAGGCTGACTATGCCACATAGCAATAATATCGTTAATATTAGAATTAATAATGTGTCGGGCAATGGGAGTGTGAACATGGGAAGCGCCATTCATAAAGGGTATTCTGCAAATTCTGAGGGAGTTGGCGGGCAAACGATTACTGGCGATGAATTCGCATCAGCAGCTACACACGACAATAATATTAATTTTAACTATGACCCTGACATCGTAGACCAATCACAGAAGCAAGTATGAGTTCTCTTGATTGATAAGCCCTGATCAGCAATGACTAAGAGCATTGAGGCATGAAAGGTGTGTTATATGGATGCTTACGATTAATATCATGAAGCTTGAAGTGAATGCAATCAGTAACATTGGATCTCTGAATATTGGGAAGGCGATTGTTTGTTACAATCGTGCTGTATCTAAAGAAACCACTGGAGATGATTCAACTCCAACTACTGGAATAATTGCAACACCACCGCCGCCACTAGTACCAACGGTCTCCCCAACTACAGTTGCTCCGCAAGCACCCACAATCTCGCCAACTACAGTTGCTCCACCGGCCCAAATTATTAATCCATGATGAAGTGAGGTGAACAGCTTATGCAACAACCCATTCACCCATATTACCATCACATAGAGAGGAATCTCCAGGCATTATGGGATAACCAACAACAGTTCATGAAGCAGATGGAGGATAAGCTTCTTGCACTAGAGAATGAGAATTCACAACTGAAGGAGAGGATTAATCAGATTAAACCCTTTACAATCGAGAACATAAATTACAAAATTCAAGAGCTTACCGTACAGCAGCTGTCGGGCACACTAAATATAGGCATGTCAGCATTGACAGACTCTGAGGAAATCAAGAAATGGTTAAATACAGATTCCGAGTATGTAGAGCCATCGGCTGATCCCCAACCGATGGAATGAACTACTTAGACAAATACTGTGCGACTAATAATTACAAGAAGGATGAATAGCACCAAGATTACACCAGTCGATGTGAATACACCTGCTCCAACGCCCGCACCAGCACAATAGCCCATGCAATGACCTCCCTTCCTGAACCTAATCACAATGTATGCCACTAATGCCAGGTTGGTATGGACGCCTGTAACCTATTGTCCATATTTCATTGCGTATCCTTAAGCTTCCCGACCTCCTGGTCCGTAATCTGAATCTCACCGTAGCGCGCTTTATTATACAAAGCTATTAATTGGGACGGCAGTCGGTGCTTCGACTTCAGCGCTTGCCAATTCTGTTCGATCTCTAACGGGGTATAACTTTGCTTAAAGTCATAGCCTCTCTTAATTGCAGTTTGCACCGTATCACTATACAAGTATCGCACACGCTCACTATTGTCCCGAGGCTCTGGTCGATCATGGCCCCGTTGAATCAATCCCCGTATCCATTTGCCTATCTGGGGAGCCTCTATCTTCTCTTCTTCATCCGAATAACCAACCTGTAATTCTCTCGTCAACCTGGCTGTCGAGACTAGCCGCGAGAACAGCGGTAGGAGTAACTTTACAATGATAAAGTATAAGAGGGCTATTGCTACTAAGAATACAACTATATATGCTGCATAGTAGATGATCATATCGAATATCTCAGCTAGTGCGGATTTCTCATGAGGCTCTTCCATGCTCATCCCACCTGGGTTCGCGGGAGGCTCTTCTGGCTTGAGAGGCTCTTCGGTTTGTGGTTTGGAGAAGAATTCACTTAACCATTCCATGATCCGGTATATGAAGGCTTTCGCTATTAGTAGTAAACGCTCGATGTGAATGATGATGAACAGAATAATCACAATCACTCCAACACCAATTCGATTCGCTCTACGTACATTCAATGCGGTAGATTGACCCCCTTGCCTATTCTGAGAAGCCATCTCCACCTGCTTGAAATTAAACGTAAAGAGAGCATGGACAATACAATACAGACCCGCCCAATACAAGGATGTAGAGTATACCTTTAATTCAGGGAAGAACATAAAGATCATAGGTGTTACAAAATATATACTAATACTGCTTATATAGGCGCCCGGTGAGAATAGGACCTCCCATGGCTGATAACGGAAGCGATAACCTCTAACTACCGCAATCGTGGTCAGAATAGTGAATACAATGCCTCCCACACCTAATCCAAACAAAGTGATAGAAACGAGGATTCCGATAGCTAAACATAATAACCATTCTAGATATCTAACTAAAGCGTACCTACCAATCGTAAATCCTAACATGTAACAGAGGAGGACGACCACTGCTGCCATGAAGAGATTAGCTAGACCTAAGAAATGATTGAATAGCAGTATAATTGGAAAATAGTACAATATCTCGTGACAGGCCTGCATCGCAGCAGAAGCCCAGGCATTCTTCATCATATGGCAGACTCCTCTCTCACGAGACTTTCCTTCTCTAAGGAAAGAAATTGCACACTATGACCTTTCGCCCTTAACTGTTCAATGCGATTGGTTATAATTGGCGTCATATGTGCAGATATGATCATATAATCATTCTTCTCCGAGTTATCCGCAAGCTCCTCCTCTAGCATTGAATCGAAGGCGATCTTCCGCTTCATCTGAATGCGTGACATTGCATCTAGAATGCTAAGCAAGTGCTCATTCCCTCCATGTGAAGGAATTCTAAACGTGTCTGCAGTTCGTTCGAGGTAATGCGCATTATGACCGAAGCCTGCCGTCATGCCCTGCGATATAGCATTCATAATGATCGTCGCAGCATAAGCGATACCCTTCTCGATCAGAGCCTCATCGGTTACAATGTCCCACATCGATTCGGCAACCTCAACATTTAACAGAACAACTAATCGATGGTCAGCTGTATAATCTCGTTGGTATACTTGAAGCTGACCCGTGCGAGCAGTTGCTTTCCAGCTTATCTGATTCATCCCATCTCCATAGCGATATTGTCTAACGCCGGAGATAATGAAGGGGTCATCAACGATCCAACGGCGGACTGAGATATCACCCTGCCAATTGTGTGAGGGAAGAGGCACCTCCTGCATAGGTACGATAGAAGGATAGACTACGAGATTGGCTTTCAGGTTTATTTTGCGAGAACGGGTATTAATTCCTAATAAGTCACCAGCCGTCATGACCACGGAATCCATCCGATATATTCCCCGCTTCACACAACGCACCTCATGTCTCCGGCGAATACGTCGGTAGGGGAATAACGTGAAGAGGCTTTTGTGGTGCTGAGAGCGCTCACCTTGATGAATATCTATGCCTGTTACGGCATGGAACTGCAGACTTGCATCGATCGTTGATTCCATACGTAACCAAATGACCGGTAGCGGCTTCGCATTCGTAATTACCTCAACGATTTCTACCGTATCACCGACATAGCAGGTTGATTTATTAAATTCACGTGTATAGCTCACACGAGACAGGGAGAAACCACCTAGAATAAAGCTCTGAATAAAAACAATTACCATGCATATGAGGATGACCCATGTAATTCCCATATATCTGCTACACCATCCCAATTTCCTGTTCGGTAGGTACAGTAATCATATTCAATATGCGCGCTATAAGCTGTTCAGCTTCGCTTGTATGAGCGTTGTACTTATTCTTCAGAAGTAAACGATGGGCAAGCACCGGCTCTGCAACCGCTTTAATATCATCTGGTAGAACATACTCACGATCATGAATTACTGCCCATACCTGAGCTGCTTTGAGTAAGGCTTGTGTTCCACGCGGACTAATACCGAGTGCAATCTCAGGATGTATTCTAGATGCTTCCGCAATCATAACAATGTAACGTAATAAATCCTCACTGATCTTCACGCGGCTAACCGCTTTCTGAGCATCGATAATCTCTTGCCGTTGTACGACAGGATTTAGTATGTCCATTGGATTATTTAATTGAAATCGCTGTAAGATTCCAAGTCCCTCTTCAGCACTCGGATAGCCCATCTTAATCTTCATCATGAATCGGTCCAATTGCGCTTCTGGCAGTGGGAATGTGCCTTGATTATCAATCGGATTCTGTGTAGCCATAACCATGAAGGGCCGCTCAAGCTGGTGAGTCGTTCCATCGATACTGATCTGTCGCTCCTCCATACATTCTAATAGACTTGATTGAGTTCTGGGTGTTGCACGATTAATCTCGTCGGCGAGTACAATATTCGCGAACAATGGGCCTGGTCTGAATTCAAATTCCCCCATTTTCTGATTATAGAAATTGATACCACTCATATCCGAAGGGAGTAAATCCGGGGTGAATTGTATACGTTGGAACGAACAATCCATTGATTTCGCAAGCGCTTTAGCTAGCATTGTCTTACCGGTTCCTGGAACATCCTCTAATAATACATGCCCTGAGGCAATGAGAGCTGTTAACATCTGATTGACAACTAATTCCTTCCCAATAATAACTTGACCTATATTCATTCGGATACGATCTACTATCTCTCTAACAGCTACGTACTCCATTTGTCCGCTTCCTTCCAGCTTCTCAATTTTCCAAGCTATTACTATTCTATCTGAAAACCTAGCCTATTGAAAACCTTACATTGTCTGCTAGAGCATTGTTCTTATGCTACAATATAATATACCGTGTAATCTATAATTCTAGATGCCCGTATAAGATCATTATGACATTAAGGGGAGTACCTATATGAATACTGAACTCAATCATGAACAAGAACGCGTGGACTTCGTCGTCCAGCTCGTACGCAAGCATATAGCAGTAGTGGAGCACGAAGTGGGATTGCTCAAGGAGGATGTTGTAGATATCCGCAAGCACTTCTGGGACGACGTCACGGTGAACGATGAGCATCCCGATGATATTACAGAAACCTTCGCAAGTATGAAGCAGCAGGCAGAGATGCTCTCCCAACGAGAACGCAGTCATCGTCATGGATTCCAGCAATTGACTATCCTCAGGAAGCTACAGGATTCCTGCTACTTCGGCCGAATCGACTTCTCAGAGGATCATACATCAAGCCCAGAGTCCATCTATATCGGTCTAGCGTCCCTCATGGACGATAGCGGTAATGACTTCCTCATCTATGATTGGCGGGCGCCTGTATCAAGTCTCTATTATGATTATCCTCCCGGTACAGCACAATATGAAACACCCGGAGGTACGATTGAAGGAACGATACATCAGAAGCGCCAATATCTTATTCGGCATGGTGTTATCGAGACGATGTTTGATACGAGCATTACGATTGGTGATGATTTATTGCAGCAGGTACTAGGCCTTAGTAAGGACTTACACATGAAGAGCATCGTTGCAACAATACAACAGGAGCAGAACCGGATTATCCGACATGATGGTCATCGACTGCTCGTCGTTCAGGGTGCGGCTGGAAGTGGTAAAACCTCTGCAGCCTTACAGCGAGTTGCTTATTTATTATATAAACATCGGGACACGTTACGAGCAGATCAAATTGTGCTCTTCTCTCCAAATTCGATGTTTAACAGCTATGTGTCAAGTGTCCTGCCCGAGCTTGGTGAAGAGAATATGCTCCAGACAACATTCCAAGAATATCTGGAACGTCGCCTCGGTCGTACATTCGATGTTGAGGACCCTTATTCACAATTGGAATATGTACTATCAGGAACTGGTGAAAGGGATCATACAGACACGGATTATCAGGCTAGATTAGCTGGTATTCGTTTCAAGGCTTCCTATGAATTCTTCGAAGGTATTAAGCTATATATGCAATCGTTAGAGTCAACGGGTATGATTTTCCGCGGGATGCGATTTCGGGGACAAGTAGTCATAACTGCTCAGAGTCTCACAGAACGGTTCTACTCCTATGATTCTTCCATCCGCTTCCACAATCGAATTGCCCTTCTAGCCGAGTGGGTAATGGAACAGCTTAACGCATTGGAACGTCAGGAACGAACAAAGTCCTGGGTGCAAGATGAGATTCAATCGTTGAGCGCAGAGGATTATCAGAACGCCTATGAGCTCTTAAGCGGCAAACAAGCATTCTCTGAGAACACCTTCAACGATTTCGAGCGTGAGAATGTTCTCCTCAGTCGAACGGTCATTCGAAAGCATATGAAGCCATTGCGGAATATGGTTCGTGCTCTTCGATTTATTAATATGGTTGAGATCTATAAGCGACTATTCAGTCAACCCGCAACTTTACTCACGCTTCTTGGGAATCGTATAGAGCAGCCTGAGCTGTGGGAAGAAGTTTGCAATCAAACCGTGGAGAAGCTAAATCGCAAGGAATTAGCTTACGAGGATGCGACACCTTACTTGCTGCTGAAGGAATTAATTGAAGGCTTTCAAACGAACACCTCGATTCGGCATGTGTTCGTGGATGAAGCTCAGGATTACTCTCCTTTCCAGTTTGAATTCTTGAAACGGTTGTTTCCACGGGCACAGATGACCGTGCTCGGTGATTTTAATCAAGCGATCTATGCTCACTCCGCTGAGCGTAATGGATTTGATATATTGCCTAATCTGTATGGCGCTGAGTTGACCGAGACGATCATCTTAACACGCAGCTATCGGTCCACCAAGCCGATTATTGAATTCGCTCGCGGACTCATTGCAGGTGGAGAGGCAATCATTCCATTCGAACGCGGGGGCGAGAAACCATCGGTTACATATGTTGACGACCCGGCAACATTGCACCAATCGATCATCCATCGGATTGCTGAGCTGAAAGCTGACGGTTATCGGACTATAGCCGTTATTGGAAAGTCAATCGATGAATGTAAGATTGCATTCACAGCGCTCCAAGCTGTTGAAGGCATTCAGCTTATGTCCAAGCAATCGACCGATTTCGATGACGGGGTATCGGTGATTCCCTCCTATCTGGCGAAGGGAATCGAATTTGATGCGGTTATTGTTTATAACGCCTCGGAGGATAGCTATAACCGCGAGAGTGAGCGCAGACTATTCTACACTGTCTGCACGCGTGCAATGCACCGACTCGATCTATTCGTTCTTGGAACGCCCAGTCCATTCATATCTACCGCTGCTATAGACACATACACGAACAACCCGCTCCGAGTTCATTAGGGCGGGTTGTTATAGTGATGATTATGACAGACTTCTGTCTCATAAGCCTATACACATAAGGTGTAACGCGACTATTAGCGCTATAGTGTCATGTAAATGTATCATATATTGTTGAAAAGTAACTTTTGGAGTGATAAGCGCTAGTATCTGCGTAAGAGCTCCTATTGGGATTCGTTACAGCGCTGAAACTAGCGCTATAGGACGAATCCCTTCGATATAAGCATGATTTAGCCTGTTCGACTACATAGTAGCGCAAGTTGTAGCGCTAATCTATAATAGCTTGGTTACTTAAGTGCCCAGTGTGGTGAATTTAGTG
>DFXU01000059.1 GCA_002383285.1 Caryophanales bacterium UBA4100 | reverse complement strand
GGTCACACTGTGCATTCGTTCACTGGTTAGCACACGATGCACCTTGCCACCGAATGGAAGAATATCGGTATTCTCGAAGCCGCTTACTGCGGGATGACGGTTCTCGGGAAGCCTGATATAATTATGCCCCTCATACAGCTCCATATTAAATGGTCTATTATCCACTAATCCCTCTTGCTTGCCCAGATGCCTCAAGCCCGTTATGGATTCCAGCGGGAAATCACTTCTCTTCTCTCCCCACTGATCAAGCGTTGCAGATGCTCCAGTGAATACTAGACTTCCTCCCGATTCCACAAATTGCTGCACTGCCGCGCATTGCTCATCGGTCATCACTGCTAGATCTGGCAGAATTAAGACATCCAGACGTTCAGCATCTCTACTAATGTGGTCGGCATGTATCGGCACATAAGGAATTCTTGCTCGAGTTAGCGCCTTCACAAACCCGTGCCATGGAAGGGCTACATTTTCTTTTGCCTCACCACGTCCATAGAAATCTGTATTCTCCTGACTCCACACTAATCCAATATTGGCTGCAGGAAGCCGGTTATATAAGTATTCTTCATTCTCTTGATGCCACTGCATGATAGGAGGACTATTATCGAGCTGTCGTTTATCCTCGTGCACAGCGCCGATATGATGGTACCAAGGAGATATCCCTCCCAGCATTCCTTCGATCATCCACATCTGTGTTTCCTTAGGCGGATTGCTCGCTTTACGGAACATGTGGGTCCCACGGAGATAATTAGCCATGCTCTCAGTTACGATGTTATCCCAGCCTACAAGGGAATGAAGCAGGTTCCCGGTTAATCCATTCATCTCAAAGCCGTCTAATGCTGTTCGCGATTGATGATCGCACATAATGATTTGCGACCTATCGCCGACTTCCTTCAGATCACAGAAGAAATGGGAGTTGATTGGACTTCCATGAACCATCCCCAGCCACAGACAATCTGGACCTGCGAGCTCCTGTGTAACCCGATTGAACAAATCCCAATTTTCCATACGGCAGCTATAGTTCCACTTCATCCACTTTCGATAGATCGGATCCTCCCAGCTTGCAGCTATTGGAAGCTGATGGCCAGTTGCCTTCTTAAACTTCACCTTACAATTATGGCAATGACAGATGATGTGTCGAGATACGCCAGTCCAGCTATTATCTGTGAAACCATCAGGCTGATAAAGGCGAATAACCTCACCTAGCACCTGAGGGATATACTTCTTATAATAGTCACTGTTCACACATGAAAAGTAGCGCCCGTTCGATGTATGTGGTTCTCCATCCGCATGTACGACAAACCAGTCAGGGTGAGCTTCGTAGAAATCCTTGGTTGCTCTATTAATATCCATTCTGGCTAGAATGGTTAATCCTTCACTCCTAGCTAACGATATAAATTCACCGAGAAAATCTTCATCGCCTAAGCCCTGTGCTCGATACTGCAATTCAAGTGAGCTTGCATAATATGCGACAATACCTCCTGTATTGACAATTAAACCTTGAACCTGTGTTCGATGCCAATATTCTCTCCACATCTCAATATCCATCTGAACGGGATCCATCTCCGTAAAATTGGTCTGACCCCAACGCAACGTGCGCTGGTACCAAGGAACCTTCTTGTTGTTCTCGTTTCCCATGCTTAATCGCCTCGCTAATAGAAGATTAACTGCACTATATAAACAAATACTAAAGAACTCCTTCTATTATGTCAAAACCCTACATTGTTCACTATGATTTATAACATTGTCCTAGTGTAGAGGTCTTTGGGGACTCTATTTGCTTCATGTTACTTTTAGCGCGAGCTGTAGAGGTCTACTATATTATGATCTGAGGGAAGGGGATAAAGGTCAAAAGGAAATTTTATGTAGTAATTTAAGCTCTCAGCACAGCTCCCAACATAACTTACAGTAATAAAAAGAAAAGACCCCTGCTAGCTTTCTCAGCTTTTGCAGGCAGTCCACTATTCCTCCTTAATGACCTCACTATATTGCTTGCCTTGACTAACACCGAATTTCTGAGCAATACCGATTAATTTATTGTATTCAGCCTCTGTGAGCTTCTCTAGGATCAATGTTCGTGCTTTTTTCTTTTCTTCAAGATTGAGACCGCCTGAAGCGAGGTCAGATAGTAGCTTAATATCGGAGGCATTGAGATTCTTCATAAGCAGTGCTGCTACAGTAGCTTTCTCACTGACGGAAGCCTTCTCTTCGATTTCTCTAGCCTTATCCGTAGAAACCTCAGCTTTATATGTCGATTCTGCCCCAGTTTGAGCGGATGCATCAGTGTTCTCGTTCACTCGATCAATATGATCTGGCTGATTGGTTTGACTTGTATGATTCGTCTGGTCAGGT
This sequence comes from Caryophanales bacterium UBA4100, assembly GCA_002383285.1. GTDB lineage: Bacteria > Bacillota > Bacilli > Paenibacillales > UBA4045 > UBA4045. The sequence goes on along the minus strand of DFXU01000059.1, from coordinate 26,292 downwards.
TGTTCCACCGTTCCGTTGTTATCTACAGTACCCCCAAGGTCAGCAGATTTATTCGCAGTTGAATTATCTGATCCATCATGAGTATTCTCTTTCTCTCTTAGGGTATCTGTTGATTCAGAGGCTTCTAACTCTTCGAGTATAGTATCCATACCACTCATCGAACGAAGAACCTTATCTACTGCATAGTCCATGACGAATAGGGAAGTAATCACAACAACAGCTAGACTGAGTGAGCCCCATAGCACAACTCGTTTCCATCTAGATTTCTTCTTTCTTCTCATTAATATCACCTCGTATTATTCGACATCTTTCACTATTATACACTTATCTCTGACGTTTAAGGCAATAATTAGTTGCAGGTTGACAGGTGATGGCGATGTGCCATTCTTCACACACGCTCTAGTTCAGGCTCAGCCGGACCATGAGTATGATTCCACAGGTGACCAGATCGCTTAAGACCTTGCAAAGTCGTTTCGAAGAATACAGCCTTCACCGTCTCCCGCACAATTGGCAGATCATGATGATGACCCTTACCAATCGCTACGCAGTCACCGGACATAATGTCGTAGAGCTTACACTCCGTGAGAACCACACCATCGCCTTCATAGAGAATGTAATACTCATCGCAATCATGGTAGTGGCGGTCAAATTCGGTATTGCGCGGATATTCGGCTGGGTCACCACTATTACGTGGCTCTGTCGTCGCATGCATCTCGAAGAATCCAGACCCACCAGTTACATCGCCCCATGAACCACACAGTCGTATAATAACCGTACCTTCCTCTGCATTCGACACCTCGAAGCTCTCATCCGCTAGCACACTATTGAATTGTTCACACTTGCTGGCTCTGAAGCTTTGACCCCCTATGTGAACATCACATCGACCTTCAGCAATCATCAATTTTTCCTTAACACCTTTTCTAGCAAAATGTAAACGTTCGTCTCCAAACGGACGAACAATCTCAAAGCTCTGAAGCTCACACCATTGCGGGAATACCCCATTCTCCTTAATTATCGGCATATTGAAGGACATCTCCTCTCATGTAATCGATTAAAATATTCGAGCCGCCAAGCTATTCGAGCTATTCGATCGCCTCATTCATCAATAATAACTCAAATTCATCTCAATAACCTGTGAAATACTTATCTATCTAGGCTAAACAAAAAAACTCAACTCCGCTCCCAAGTTAAAGGGCGTGAGTTGAGTTATTTGTTCGTTCAGTCAGACGTCATCACTTAGGTGCGCCTAGCTGAATCCAGGCTTTCTCTATTTCTCCGACCGCTTTATCACGTGTGCTCGGTCCACCAACAATGTAAGCTTGCATGATTTCGCCGAACTTCTGGTGGAAGCTATCCAAGGAGTAAGCAACAGCTAATTGACCAGTCTTCTCTCCACTATCCACGATAGCTTTCATCGCTTGTGGCATTTGCAATTCTGGGTAGGCTACATCCTTAAGCGGTGGAATAACCTTAGCTACGTTAGAGAACCAAGCTTTACCGTAATCTGATGTGTACAGCCAGTTGAAGAAATCTAGTGTTTCTTGCAGTACCTTAGAATCCTTATTAATTCGTAACGCTTGGTCAGCACCTGTGATGATCATTGCATCTGTTGGATCTTCATTCACAGGGTAGCCTGCAACACCAATCTCCATTTCAGGATCGATCTGCATAATACCTTCTTCTACCCATGCGCCTTGACCAACCATCATCGCGGCTTTACCGGTAGCGAAGTCAGTAATACCAGCGCTATAATCTCTCTCAAGCGGTTTAGGCATACCGTGCTTAATCGTCAAGTCAATAAAATCGAAGAACTTTAACAATTCCGGATGATCATTGAAGGTTGTAGTACCCGCTATAAATTCATTAACTAATTTTTCTGTATCATCTGTCTCAGCATTAAGGAAATGCTGGAAGATGTGCTTCTGTACCCACCACTCTTTATATGCATAAGCAAAAGGTGTAATTCCCTTAGCTTCTAGCTTAGCGATGGCATCCATAAGCTCTGTTGTCGTTTTAGGTGCAGCTGCGATACCTGCTTCTTCAAACATTTTCTTATTATAGATGAGGTTAAATAAATTTCCTTTAATTGGAATACCATATACTTTGCCGTTGTAGGACATATTGCCCTTAGCAGCATCGTCCATCACCTGAGCTAGAGGCTCATTCGTTAGATCCGCAGTATACTCCTCGTACAGCTTAATTTCTCCGCCCGCTGTTGAAGCGAATACGTCTGGAATGCTGCCTGAAGCGATCTTGGATTTAAGAATCGTTGGATAATCGGCTTGCATTATCTCCAATTGGATTGTCACGTTCGGTTTAACCTTCTTATATTCCTCTACAAAGGCATTGAACGCATCTGTATATTCTGGCTGGTTAATGAACATGTAGATCGTTGCAGGCTTAGCTTCATCTGCTTCTGCCTTGTCCGTATTCTGGGATGGTGTATTCTTAGGTGCCGTATTCTCCGATGACACATTATTACCATTATTCGATCCACACGCGGCTAGCAATGCGAGGATGACAACCGATACAATGGCTAAAGATAGAAATCGTTTAATCATTATTTGAACCCCTCCGTCTATTATGGTTACTACGTTTATTATTCTAAAGAAATAGAGGTTCTATAAAAATGTAGTTTTGTAATCAGTTAAGGGTAAAAAAGTGATCGATTTCAAACAGCACCTACATCCTGCTCGCTCTATAATCGGACGGGGATTGTTGATAGTAATTTTTGAACGCTTTGCTGAAGTAATTTTTGTCCTTGTAGCCTAACATCTCAGAGATGTCCTGAATTTTAATTCTAGGATCCATCAATAGCTCCTTCGCCTTCTCCATTCGCACCTTCTGCACGTATTCATATATGCCTGATCCGTATTCCTGCTTGAATAGCTTCATCAAGTATTCACGACTCAGATAATATCGCTCTGTGAATATCGAAATCCTAATTTCTTCTGCATAATGAAGATGAATGTAGTCCTTAATATCCTGAATGTTGAAATGCTGATGGGTTTGAATAGACCTCCTGATTAGCTCTCCATAGTAGTTCAAGATCGCGTTTAATAATTGTTCAAATTGCTGGAATGAGACATAATCGAAGGTTACACCTCTTGTTCGCAGTTCATGCTCGCATCCCATCGCAAGCTCCTCATTGGTCACACCAAGGTCAAGCGCGATCTCGCGAAGCAGAAGTGTGAACTCACCTAGCGTGCGGCCCGCCATACCAATGCTATAATAGCCTGTGTGCTTGAACTTCCCAATATACTCAGCAACAATAGCCTCCGCATAAGCCAGATTACCTTCCTCTAGCGCATGTCGAATAGCGGAGATTCTTCCCGTTATGGATTGATTGTCTGAGCTTCCATGGCTAATGGTATAGCTGACCATCACATCATTATGATGAATGAACATCAAATTCATGCTATTCACGACCTGGTCTGCCACATGGAACGCGACAGGAAGCTGTCCGATTTCTGTGCTGATTCCACCCAGACCAGCCACAGCAACAATCCCGAATAGGGTGTTCAATCTACTTAACGCTCGCCCAATCGCCGATTGAGACTGGAACATTATCGTCTCACGGTGCGAGGAGTCGAACGTATAGAGCAGAATAATCTCTTGCTCCCGCTTAGGATGATTGAAGCTGAAGCAATTCAATTTATCGTCGCCAACCTCTTCATTAATCACATTCGTTAATGAGAAGTAGAGCAGATCTGTGTCGTCCCTGAATTTATCGCGAAGGATTTGCTTCAGATTCATAATACGGATGTGTGCTAGTCCGAATTGTGCTCTGGGATCATCCGCACCGATCATTGCAAGACTAGCTGGGCTCGACTGAAATCTATTCTCGAGAATAGATATCAAGATCTTCTCTTTCAGCTTAGGCAAGGACATATTCAGGGTAATTTCTCGATCAATGTGAACATCTCTTTCTCTTCTACGTTGCTCAATACCCGCAACCGCCACACCTAAGGCGTGATTAAGCTCCTTCTTATTAACAGGCTTCAGCAAATAATCGACTGCATCGGATTTAATCGCCTGCCTTGCATAATCGAAATCGTTGTATCCGCTTATGACGATAATCGGAATGTCTGGATACTCCTGATTCACTAGCTTAAGAAATTCGGTCCCACTCATCACTGGCATCTTCATGTCAACGAGAATCAAATCTGGCTTCTTCTCTCTAATTAATGCCATGCCCTCTTTACCATTATTCGCTTCCATGATCTCGGTAACTCGGAGATTATCCCAATCTCCAAGAATTCTTATAGCCTCTATGAGAGGCTCTTCGTCATCCACGATCAATACACTATACATTCGCTCGTTTCCCTCCCCTAGGAATCAGTATGCTCATTACCGTGCCCGATTCATCCGCCTCGATCTCAATACCGGCTTCACTGCCATAGATCAGTCTAAGTCTTGTGTGCAGATTCTTCAGCCCAATCGACTCGCCCTTCCAATCCTCCCACTCAACGTCTAGAGAATTCATAATTTCGTCTAGCTGTTCGGGTAATATCCCCGGGCCGTCATCCCTTACAGATATGCGTGTATGCTCATCCTCCAGACGAGCCTGAATATGAATAGTCACCGTTGTAGACACTTTCTCTAATCCATGCTTGATCGAATTCTCCACCAGCGTCTGAATGGAGAGCTTCGGAATTTCAAGAGCTGCGATATCATCGTCCCAATCATAGTCTACACGAAGCCGAGTTCCGAACCTGGCTTTCTGAATGACTAAGTAGTTCTCGATATGCTTCATCTCATCACTCAAGCTAACTATATCTTGTCCGCTAATACAGTAGCGCAGGGTCAACGCAAGAGCATCCACCATCTCCGCAATGTCTTGCTCCCCGCTCTTCAATGACTTCGTCGATATCGCCTGCAGAGCATTGTATAGAAAGTGAGGGTTAATCTCCGCCTCCAGAGCCTTCAATATCGCGCTCTTCTCTACCAGCTTCATCTTGTATCGCTCGTTAATGAGGTCATTCGTGCGAACGACCATCTCATTAAATTGCCTAGATAGCAATGCAATCTCATCCCGACCTTGAACCTTGGCCTCCACATCGAAGTTGCCTAAGCTAACCCGATTCATCTTACGCGAGAGATGGATAAGCGGCCTAGTGATCGCATTCGATGTCAGAGATACGAGAATGAGTGACACGAGGAGGAAGATACCTCCGATACCCATACTAACATTCCGACTCGTCTCAGCAGATTGATAAATCTGATCATAGGGAATCGATTTAATTAATCGCCATTGTGCTGTTTCCTCAACATCACTAATAATGAGATAGCGATCATTGCCACCGGTCCACTCGAATAAACCATCCCGCCCCTCTTGTTCGGCTAAAGCATAGAAGTCCGAGCTCCGCTGCATCTCGAACATTCGAGCGTTACTCACATAGAAGGGAACATCGTTATCATTAAGCAGGATAAGGCTTTCTCGCTCTGTTCTAGGGATATCCCGAATAATCTCGTCTCGATTCGTCTTATTGAAGAATAGCGATACAATTGCTTGCGGCTCTCGATCAATGAGCGTACGCAGCGTGCGGTGATAGCCCATAAAGCTGCGTTCGGTATTGACCGCATACCCGGCTGTGTCCGCTTCCGATGACAATAGTGACTGTATATAGTCATATTCGTCACTCTCAATCGTCTTCTTAAACCAATCCTCCGTTGGAATTTGATTAGCCTCATCATAGCTAACCTTAATCGTAGGATTCTCTCTGGAGATGTAGTAATATTTGTTCGGATGAACGAGGTACAGGTAAACATGCTCTACATCCTGTCTGGCATAGAACAGGCTTCTCAAGTAATCTTCAATGTACAGCTGCGCCATGTAATCATCCGGCTCGTTCGTAATGGCGCTTATTAAATCAGCATAACGCAAGCCTGGTAGAGAGAATTGCTCGATCTCTGCGAAATAATTGGCCAAATTCTTGTTAACCAGCCGCAAATTACTCTTGTTACTGGAGATGTCATTGTTCACCGACTCTGTTTCTATCATTTTGTAGGAAATGTAAGTAAGGGAGACAACGACTAATATAATGATGGTCGCGAAGAGTAGAATGAGCTTATTGACCAGCTTACTCGTGCTCTTATACTGGATGAATCGTATGAATTTCCGAACCAAATGCTGTATGCTGCTCATGAGTCCGCTTGGCCTCCTTCAAGATTAGTTCACGTTATTACCCTCAATTGTTTACTTAAATACATATCCCCACAGCACTCATTTCAATATAATTGATGTTAACAGAAAGAAAGTGAAGGTGAAAGCAATGAAAAAACTAGGTAGGAACGGATTAGGCAGATTAGAATTCGGCCTCTTCACACTGCCTGTCATCCTGTGTGTGGCATTCGCATTCTATGTTCCCTTCTTCATGAGTATGATGTACTCATTGACAGAGTGGAATGGCATCTCGAAATCCCCAACATTCATAGGATTAGAGAATTTCAAACAAATATTCCTAGGCGATGAGAACTTCAGCGCTGCATCGCTCTTCACGGTGAAGTACACATTCCTCTATATTATCCTGATCAATGTGTTCGCCATCGTGCTTGCAGTCATTCTCGATCAGAAATTGAAATCAGCGTCTGTACTCAGAGCCGCCTTCTTCATTCCCTACATCTTGAGCTTAGTTATCGTAGGTTTCATCTGGAAGTTCATCTTCATGCAGGGCTTTGACTCATTCTCCCAATTAACAGGGTGGGGAATATTCGAGCTGAGCTGGCTGGGCGATCCGAAGCTGGCGTTCTACTCCGTCTTAATCGTGTCCGTGTGGCAATCCATCGGATTCTATATTGTCATCTATATCGCGGGCTTGCAAGCTGTACCTCAAGAAATGCTGGAAGCCGCAACCGTTGATGGAGCTGGGCCGTTCAGGAGATTCTTCAATGTGACGCTTCCTCTGCTTGCTCCTGCCATTACGATATCCTTATTCTTATCACTTACGAATGCGATCAAGATCTTCGATATGATCCTGTCCTTAACAGGCGGCGGTCCCGGAGGTACGACATACAGCGTAGCTTACGATATATATCGAGACACATTCCAGAACAATCTTTATGGTTATGGAACAGCAAAAGCACTAATCCTGTTCCTTGTCGTATTGGTTATTACGATCATTCAACTAACCTACTTCAAGCGAAGAGAGGTGGAGAACTAAGATGAAAGCGAAAAAAAGGATGTTCTATGTGCTCGAGGCTGCTATGATCGTCGTAGCCTTCATATTCTTATACCCGATCCTGCTTGTGCTTATTAATTCATTGAAATCCTTCCAGGAAGTCATGATCGATGTTATTGCTCTTCCGAAGGCATTGGCCTTCGAGAACTATAGCTACGTATGGCAGTATATCAACTACCCAAGGCTGTTCTTCAACAACATTATCATTACAGGACTTGGACTTGCGGGGATAGTCTTCCTCTCAGCTATCGCAGCATATAAGGTATCCAGAACCAAATCTCGTATGAGCACACTCGTATATTTCTTGTGCATATTACCTATGCTCATTCCGTTCCAGAGTATCATGGTTACACTTCTGAAGCTTGCCAAGATGCTGCATCTGTCCGATAGTATCTGGGGATTGGGCATCCAATATTGGGGCTTCGGTGTACCTCTTGCTGTATTCATCTATGTTGGGTTCATAAAGGGTATTCCCAGGGAAATCGATGAGAGTGCCATGATCGACGGTGCATCCTCATTCCGGACATTCTTCAGCGTGATCTTCCCGTTACTGAAGTCGGTTACCGCTACGATTGTTATTATCCAAGGGATGTGGATTTGGAATGACTTCCTATTGCCGCTTCTCATGGTTAATGGCTCAACGGATACGAAGACACTCACATTAGCTGCCTATACATTCGTAGGGCAATATAATACCGATTGGCAATATACCATGACCGCATTAATGATGGCCGTGCTGCCGTCGATCGCCATGTTCATCGTGCTACAGAAGCATATTGTGAAGGGTGTAACGGCTGGAGCGATCAAGGGCTAAGCTGTGGAGTTGTGTTTGTGTGGTGGCGCAATAGAGCAATAAAGCTTCGCAACATATTGCGGAGCTTTTTTTTCTGCGGTTCTTCTGCAGCAGCAGGAGAAGCTGTCGGAAAAGCTGTCTTTTTTGAGAGTGCATTATGGTCTCTTTGGTTGTGCTGCGGGTCTCTTTTGACTGTTATCCCATTACCTCAGCACCTATAAACTATAAGAAGATTGAGGACATATACGTTAAACAGAATATAATAGATGAACAAGGAACGCGTGCAAGAGCTAATAGATGTTCACTTTTTTAATATGAATGAAGATTATAAGTTTTTTAGAGATACATCTTTACAACTATTAGCTGGTCAAGCTGAATAAGGGAATTCATTACTGAACAAAATAAGAGAAAAGTTTTGAAATGAGGTGGGGCACCTTGCCTGAAAATCAGAAGGAGCATCTAAAGAAGCTGCTTTCCGAACAAGAAAATTTGTCCAACGGTTGGTTGGATTATTGGCAGCATTGGTCACACATGGGGACTTGGCAATTTTGGGCTGTTGCAGCAATGATTGTCGTTCCATTAGTGCTTTTATATTTTCTGATCGATAAAAAAAAAGCTCTGCTTCTTGGTTTTTTTGGATTTAACATTCACGTCTGGTTTACTTATGCCGACATTGTTGGGGCGAGATTCGGCGTGTGGAGTTACCCCTTCCAGGCAATCCCTTTTCTCACGGTAAGCTTCGGTCTGGATGCATCCTTAGTTCCCGTTGCCTTTATATTGGTCTATCAATGGACAATTCAGAAGAAAAAGAATTCTTACTTGTATCTTGGAGCATTAAGTGCATGCTTGTCCTTTGCGCTAAAGCCCTTTTTAGTCTTCATCCAATTGTTTCAACTGCACAAGTGGGCAACGTACTTCCATCTGTTCTTGTTTTACATTGTGATTTTCTTGACATCATTATGGATTACCAAAATATTTTTATTCTTTGAGGAGAAAAAGGCATGAGTGTTCGATGAATTTATATTCAACTATGCTGACCGTCTGTTGAGTAGATAGAAGGAGGCATAGTCTAATGCAAATACTTTACTCTACGTTATGATGCTGAGGCAAAGGGATAGAGGTCAAAAGGAATTTTTAACATAATAGCGCTTCAAGGCTCACATCTCGCTTGTACAAGAACTTTCGTATTATGTAGAGGACTTAAGCTTGCCCAGCTTCCGCTTCACCTGCTCTAATTCTGGGTGCTTGTTCAGCACCTGCTCGTAGCGTTCGATCGCGGCACCTTGCTTGCCACTGAGCTGGGCCAGATCTGCTAGAGCAAGGTCCGCTTTCCATTCGAGGATTTGGCGGTCCGCGGTAACAATACCCCGATAAGTTGAGAACGATTCCTTGGATTTATTCAGTTCCTTCTCCGACTTCTGTAACAACAGCACGGCTTGGCGCATCTGAATCTGGGCAGACCAGAATAATGCATCAGGATAATTCGGATGAATGTCCAATGAACGTTGGCATACCGCATGTGCAGCCTCATACTCTTGTCGCGAATAATAGATCTTGATCAGATACTGATGTATGTCGAGCATGCGACCGAAATTGGGGACCTTAAGTGCCTTCTGCTCTGCTTCCAAGAGGATCCGCAAAGCCTCATCTACATCGCCATGACCCAGCATCTCCCGGCCATAATATAGCAGCCAACCAGGGTTATTAGGCTCCTCTTCAACCATCCGACGGAGAAGGCCTAGATTGCGATTAAGCTTAGTCTTCTCTTCCATAATATGAGGCTCATACCCGTCGTGATGCAGTCGAACTCTTACAGCGTGACGGATCGTTGCACTCTCGAACATCCCTTGACCCTTAACAACAACTTGCTCGTGAACCCGACCATCATACATCAATTGCCGTCGAAGCTGGAACAGCCTGGGCATCGAGTATTCATAGGTTATATGATTCTGTATGTAGTTCACTTGACAGATATTAAGCACCGGTGGCAGCATAGCATCGTGGAATAACCCGGCCACTTCTCGGATAGCAGATACATCCTCTTCCATTAACCATTCGTCCGCATCGACCCATAGTACCCAATCACTCTCCATATGTGCTAAACCCTTATTCCTTTTACCGGCAAAATCATCCTCAAGCGCAACATCGTACAGCACCTTCACTTGTGGAAATTGGGCTAGAATCTCTAGTGTGCCATCCGTTGAACCAGAATCAAGCACAATAATCTCATCAACCGCATCCAGCAAGCTGCGAATACATCGATCGATACAACGCGCTTCATTGCGTGTCATAATTGCAGCAGCTACTGTGACCTGCTTGACAGCGAGTAGTCGCTCTACAGCAGGACGAATTACTCCATCCTCTACATGAGATAGAGCGGAATGGACCTTATCCACCCATATTGCTTGGGGGTCAAGCAGCGAGGCTCGGTTGAATACCTTCCTCGCCGCTTGGCCGAAGCCTTGCTTAATTAGCGCTTCTCCTAGGTATACCCATGCCTGAGTGGATAAAGGATTCGATTGCAGAATCTGCATAGCTTCCTGCTCAGCCTTCTTGTATAGCCGATCGCGCAGCGTTTGAACAACCGTCTGCAGTGTAGGTTTAGCCATGATTGTACTCCTATACAGGATTTGTTGGAATTATATATATCGTAAATGTAACACTCTGTTCCGCTGCATTACTGACTGTAATAACATACTTGCCAGCATCTACCTCATTGTAATTCACGAGAGATGTATAACCTGTCGCAGTCACGGTTAATTCTGTACCGTTGAGAGTTGGTACTAGATCCACACTGGATGAACTGACTGAAATTGGGTTGTCCAATAGTAATCCCACATCGATACTCACATAGGAGCCTAGGTATCCCATTACCGTGTATTCATTGGTATCCAAGATGTTAAGTACATAGTTGGCCGTAACCGGATCTCCCCCATCTTCAATAGTAACCTGAATGGTGACTTCACCAGCAGCTACGCCATGAATGTCGAAGGTACTCCCATTAGGAACGATCGATACGCTTCCCGGTCCAGATATAACCTCTGCTGAATAGCTTAATTCGTCATAATCCTGATCATAGATAGGAAAGTTAGGGATATTCATATCACTGAAGGTTACAGATTCCCCAGGCCTCAAGAAGGTCAGGTAATTACCTGCATCAAGCGTATAAGCAATCGGAGCATTCGTCGTCTTAACCGACAGAGCACTCGTTGTTACACTATAGGGATGCGCTTGAATTCTTGCAGATACGTTCATGTAAGTATCGACAAGATCATTTACATCCATCGTGATATTAGGATCAGTGAACCAACCATCCAGATCCGTTGTATCTGTAGCTATTGTCAGTATTGAATTCTGATCAACATAATCAATTTTATACTCTAGTATAGCATTCTCATTATACGGATCACTGAACAATTCGGACAGATTCACGGCTTCAGGTGTATAAGAATCTAGAATATATCCACCGCTTGATGTCACAACATTAATCTTGATCATACCAGGATCAGTGAATAATGGATCAGCATATTCTACAGTGACGGTCAATGTATCTTTAATGACGATACCTGATCCGTTGTCCCCAGAGATTGTTATGCTAGCCTCACCCGCAGCTACCCCTTGAATATGAACATACCCATCAATGATGGTCGCAGTAACAATACTGCTATCGGTTGACGTTACTGAATACATCAGTGAATATCCGTTGCTCTCATAATTGTTCTCGGTGTTGTATCCCAAATAATCGAGTAAGGAGACGGATGTATCTGTTGCTCCTCTGTCTAACATGATCGACTGGCCGACAGATGAATAGTTGACATAGACGGGAATATATACCCCTTCAGACCATGCTCCATGCTCATCACGCGCTTCTACTACAAATGTAAACGAGCCTGAGGACAAACCTTGAATGTGCAGCATCGATGTGTTCATGAGAGAAGCAGTTATTCCACCGGGTAGATTAGCGATGTTATATTCCTCAATGACATCCTCATCGAAATCCGTGAACATCGTGGCAAGGTCGATCGTCAATTCATTATTGTTCGTAATTGATACCTCTGGAACCGCATATTCATCCACGAGTGACGGAGCATGATTATGCTCCACCTCGACATAGATCAAGAGATCTGTAGCTCCACTATCATGGCTAGTTGGAATTGTGATTAAGGTCTCGCCACCATATGGTGATGCATTCAATAGCGTCAGCGTACTTCCAGCAACATTCGCAGATTCAAGGATACTTGGATTGGATATAACTGCAGTACCGTACACAGGATTGACTAATCCTAATCCTGCAGTGAGAATGGATAAATCGATATTCAACAAATCATTACCAGCCCCGAGTTTAACCAGCTTGTCCACCACATAGACTTCGACCGGCATATATGAATAGTCGCCACGTGCATCGGTAACCAACAAATCATACTTAAGCTCGCCTCGAGCGGTTCCCTGGAGCTGGAACACTCCATCATTCTGAGTCCATGTTATTGCACCAGTGAATACAGCATCCGTAACGTCAAATTCGTAGCTTAAGACATCCCCGTCCGTCTCTACATCCTCATCATAAGCATAATGAGAAGCATCGAATACTGCACCTGCTCCATATTCCAAACCAATGAGTATGGCTTGATTACCGTCAACATCAATGTCATATCCGATAAGTGGTGTATGATTGAGCTTAAGTGCAATTTCGTGTGAGGTGATATGCCCATAGGTATCATGCGCTTGGATCGTTAACGTCATAGGGATTTCATAATAATCTATTCCAAGGAATAACCCAGGGTTTGCAAAAGAGCTACCATTCGTTGCAATTCCACCGCTGGTAAATTGTAATCCCAAGATATCCCAATCTTGAATTGAGTAATGACTGAATGATGCTCCCGTCGTATGAAAGATTTCCGTTAAGTCCACATTATAGTATATCAATCCATCATCACTTCCGAAGTATTCCGAAGGAGCTGTCTCCACGACAATGATTTCGCTATCCACAATCACTTGCACGTCTTTGCGGAACGTTGCCCCATTCCCATCATTAGCTATTATGGTAACAGAGTTATTGGCACCTTCCACAGCACCAGAAGTGACATTCAAGTGCCCAGCTGCATCAATCGATATTCCTATTAAATTGGTTTCCAAATCAGACATTGGGCTAAAGCTCAGTTCAACCGGCACGCCATTATTGTAATCCGGTATTGTATAGAACTGATTTAAATCCACTACACTATTCGGGTCAACATACAGATAGCTTGGTGATATATCCTCAGTCGCATAGTTCACGTTAATCGTACTAGTGACAGGATCATGATTGTCACCTACATCATCTGCGTATATAACAATGCTAATATCTGTCGGAGAAGTTAATGCCCCCGAGTACCCCACCGTTAGAATTTGGTTAACGCCTAGGCTGACATCTACTTTTCCATCCCCACTTGGGTTATCGACGGTGTATGAGAAGTCTAACAAGTCTAATTCTACATCCTCGAAGTATTGAGATACATCAATCTCAACCGTTTGCTCATTGTAGAGTGTAACATCAACAAAATCATATAGAGCTACTGGAGCATCGTTCACCACATGAATAGTGAACTCGGTAGGCACACTATGCTGACCATCCGTTGCACTGACCCTAACTATTATTGCTCCAACATCACTATTCGCTGGTGTACCACTGAAGGTACGGGTTGCGGGATCAAAGCTTAACCAGCTTGGCAATGCTGCTCCATTCGACAAGGTCGGGTTTGGGTCGCCATAATTCAAGTTAGCGGTTTCCACATCCGTGAAGGTATTCGAAGGTACCACGAAGCTAAGCACAGAATCCTTATGAACGGTTTGATCAGGAATGATGTTCGATACCACCGGCACATCATTAACCCCAGTCACATTGATCGTTACGGTCACGATGTTCGAATCCAATAATCCATCATTAACCTTATACGTAAATTGATCTGTTCCATAGAAATTAGCATCAGGCGTGTAAGTGAATGTTCCGTCCACTGAATTGTATACTACAGTGCCATTCGCAGGATCACTTGTCTTAATTGCAGTCAGCACATCACCATCAACATCTGCATCATTATCTAATACGTTCAGAATCTGAATTGTATCTTCTGCTGTCGTATAGCTCTCACCCATTGCAATTGGAGCATGGTTCACCTCAATTACATCAATCGTTACTGTAACAATGCTGGAATTCAATTCTCCATCAGTGACTCGATAAGTAAAGCTATCTGTGCCGAAGAAGTTTAGAGCTGGAGTATAAGTGAACGATCCATCTGAATATAACATTAGAAGTCCGTTGCTTACATTCCCCATCAATTCCGCAAAGATCGGACTACCCTCTGGATCATAATCATTATCGAATAATGCGATACCGTCCTCCACTAAAACTGTTAAAGTTTCATCTTCATTCGTTGTGTATGTATTTCCAACAGCAATCGGCGCATCATTCACAGGGCTCACATTGATCGAGACCGTTACGGTCTCCGAATATGATGAGCCATCGTATACCTTATAATCGAAGCTTACTGCTCCATAGGAATTAGGGTTAGGCGTGTAAGTGAATGTTCCGTCCTCATTGAAGATCAGACTCCCATTCGCGGGATCAGATAACTTCACTGCTGTCAACATGTCACTCTCGTCATCCGTATCGTTATCCAATACGTTAATGCCGCTTAATACTGTATCTTCCGCTATATCATAGCTCTCACCTATCGCAGCAGGTGCATCATTCACATCCGTTACACTAATCGTGAATATCTGATCAGTGAACAGACCATCCTGATCTGTCGCTCTCACTCGTAAGGAGTAGCTAGTCTTCGGAAGCTCGTAGTCGAAAACTGATTCGGTGATCAGATTATTCCCAACTATGCCAAAGCTTCCGTTGTCTTCGCTACCTGTACCTTCGACCAAGCTGTATGTATACGTATCGTCAGCATCGATGTCAGTTGTGCTCAATACGCCGACGAGAGTGCTCAGAGCTGTATTCTCCGCTATACTCAAGTTAGAAAGCGTTATTCCCGTAGGCTCAGAATTTAAGATTGTGATATAGAATTGCTTCGTAACTGCAATGTGGCCATCTTCACCATCACTAGCAGATATTGTTATCGCTGTTGATTGTGCAGAGCCTTCTACAGTCAATTCGCTGCCAGCAAGACTTATACCTGCGAATGAAGCACTGTCAGGTATATCTGTGAAGGCATATGTCAATTCATCCCCATCGGGATCAGTGAAGAAAGCATTCATATTCAAGGTTACAATTTCATCAGCGTACAAGCTTAGGTTGTAAGGAGCTGCATGTGTAGTTGGGCTTTCATTATTCGGTATTCCATACGAATCAATGCTCTGCAAAGCTATCTCCAAAGCCGTAGTAGTCAATCTACCAGGATTCAGATTCATATAAGTGACAATGTCATCGATCTCAACATCGCCATCACTGTCCGAATCTATCGATGCCACATTCAGTTGGAATTGTTCATAGATAGGCGTGCCTTCGATTGATGTTCTAGCAATGATCTCCACCATGGTTGAGCCTTCCTGAATCGTATTGATATGAAGGTCGCCACTAAGTATGCTAACTGCAGCTACACCGCCGTTATAGGTAATCACTGTATAATCTAAACTATCAGCGTCTTCGAATATATCATCCAAATCAACAGTGATACTGTCACCAATAATCAAATCGCCAGCTAATTCATTGTCTATATACTCTGCTAAGTAATCATCAATATGCTGTAATACCACAGGTGTTGTCGAATCAAGAATGACCATTGCACCAGCTAGTGCAGGCACCGACATGATCAGCGGAGTGGCCACAATCGATGTTGTAATGATCTTGGCTGTGCGACTGATCGTTTTGCTAGTTTCCAACCTTCTTCGTCTTCTCATAAATATTAGTCATCTCCCTCTTAGCCGTAGATCCAAGTGATCCTTGTCACATATAGGGTAAATATCACATATTCTGTCGAATACATCTCGAAAAATATATCATACATCTACAGGACCCCGTCCCTATCCCTATTCGAAGGAATCACACTATAAGGCTGTATAAGGTAATGCCCACAGCAGCACCTGCACTATCAATGAGAACATCCTTCACCTGTGCACCCCTACCCGGCACGAATAGCTGGTGTACTTCATCAGAGATCGCATATAGGATACATATGCTAATTGATAGAACAAGCAGCGTAGATCCTATTAGTCCACTTCTACTCATTGCATTCATCACGAATATCCCAAGTATCAGATAGGTGAAGAAGTGGGCATTCTTCCTAACCAGATGATTGAAGCTGCTTAGATCGAATTTATCTTTGGAGGTAACCTTCTTTAATATATTTACGATAACCCCTGTTACTCCCTTACTTAAACCGTTCGTCTGTTGTGCCGATTGAGCAGATAGCATGAAGATAACGATCATCCAGAAGACGACAGCTAGCCATGACAGGCTAATGATAACTGTGTGGTTCAATAGACTAAACACTCCTTTTTTTGACATTCAAAAAAACAATAATAAGTAGTATACCATTTGCTCAGATAATAGTAGACCACTCACAAAAAATAAAAGGTAATATTTGGGCGAATCTTGATTAAAAGTAAAGACATACTAAACAGTGAAAAGTAAAGGCGGATATCAATGTATCCAACTTTGAACTGGAGGTATGGTCTTCATGGAGACAGCTCACAACATTAGATTAACCGTTACAGAAGTGGGATTACTCTGGACTACATATGTCAACGACACAATGGCTAGGTGTGTGCTAACCTATTTCCTGAATAAAGTTGAAGATACGGAGATCAAGCCTGTTATTGAATATGCGCTTAAGATTACTAATATTCAGATAAAAGCGTTGACGGCACTTTTTCATTCTGAGAACTTCCCAATTCCTATAGGTTTCACGGACGAAGATGTTAATGCTTCTGCACCGCGTTTATTTACGGACCATCTTATCTTAGAATACGTAAAGAATATGTCTAAAGTTGGCTTGCCCATCTGTAGTATGGCTTTCACAATGACTTCCCGTTCAGATGTAAGAGCCTTCTATGCCGATTGTATCAGCCAAATCCAAACACTCGACCAACAATCAACAGGGGTCTTACAATCGAAAGGTCTATATATAAGACCACCCTTTATCACGATACCTAAGAAAGTCGATTTTGTTGATAAACAAAGCTTCTTATCGGGCAGATTTTTGGGCTTTGGAGATAAGAGGCCACTTATTGCAATGGAAATTTCAAGCCTCTCTGCGAATATTATGACCAACGCTCTGGGTAAGGCTTTAATGATTGGGTTTAGTCAGGTTGCTAAATCCCAAGAGATTCGACAATACCTTGTGAGGGGAAAGGAAATATCAAGCAAACACATTAAAGTCTTCTCCGACCAGCTGGTTGATGAAGACATACCCTCCCCGATGACCTGGGATTCCGATGTTACGAATTCAACTGTGCCCCCTTTTTCAGATAAACTAATGCTTTCTCATGTCGCCATGCTGGTCACAGCGGGAACGGGGAATTATGCTATGGCAGCAGCCGCTAGTCCGAGAGCTGATATTACAAGCACCTTCGTTCGTCTTGCAGCAGAAATAGCTATATACGCTAAAGATGGCGCTAAATTAACAATCGAGAATGGTTGGCTGGAGGAGCCGCCGCAGGCGCCTAACCGAGAGGAGTTAGCTGGCGTTTAATTGTGGGTTGTGGGTTGTGAGTTGTGAGTTGTGGAGTGTGAGGTAACAATCGAATAGCAATAACTATGCGACTATTAGGGGGTAACCGTCATGAATCAAATCATACAAGGAACAGAACACAGCATCAAATTGACCTCAACGGAGGTAGCTAGTCTATGGACTTCCTATCAGAATGATACGATGGCAATTTGTGTTCTTACTTACATGTTGGCTAAGGTAGAGGATGCTGAAATTAGACCTGTATTTGAATTTGCCTTGGAATTGGCAACAACCCATATCGAAATCATTAGTGGCATCTTTAGGGAGGAGAAGCATCCTATTCCTTATGGATTTACTGATGAGGATGTAGACATATCAGCACCGCGTTTATTCTCTGATGCCTATTGGTTAATATATCTTCATGAAATGACAATTCACGGCTTAGCTGGATATGCCGTTGCTCTTACAACCTCGACACGCTCAGATATTCGTGATTATTACACTCAATGTAATCATTCTTCGACGGATCTATACAATAAAACCACAGATATTTTGTTATCGAAGGGTATTTTCTCGAGACCTCCTCATATTTCTATACCAGATAAAGCTGAGTTTGTTAAGAAGCAATCCTTCTTGAACGGTTGGTTTGCAGACCGCAGGCCTCTAAACGCAATAGAGATCAGCAATATTTTTTTTAATTTAGAAAAAGACTTAGTCAGTAGAGCTTTACATATTGGATTTAGTCAAGTAACAAAATCGAAGGAAGTCACAGATTTTATGGTTAGAGGAACAGATATGACTTATAAGCATATTGAGGTATTCAGTTCAATTCTGCATGAGAATGACCTACCTTCACCCAATCATTGGGAATCAGAGGTTACAAATTCAACCACATCTCCTTTCTCAGATAAATTAATGATGTTTCATTCCCTTCTATTGCTATCCACAGCCGTTGGCTTCTATGGCGCAGGAATGGCAGTATGTATGCGGAGGGATATCGGATTACAATATCAACGAATTATTACTGAGACGCAAAAATTGACAGAGGACGGCGCAGAGCTGTTCATTGATAAAGGATGGATGGAACAAGCTCCACAAGCAGACGACCGCAAGAAGCTAGCACATACTTAATGCGCTCACTCCGCTACCATTGTAGATAACCGGTACCAGCTTACAGCAATTGAAATGACCAATATCGCAGCTAGTGGAATGTACAATTGTAAATCTAACACTTCACTCGTCATTGATTGCATGCCCCATGTGGCAGGGAAGAACTTACCCGCAATTCCAAATTCATTCGGCAATAGATCAGCCTGGAACATTATGCCCGATAGCATAATAGAAGGTAAGAATATGAGCTGTGCCAGCATGGTTAGCTTCATCGCGCTTCGGATGAATAGTCCTAGCACCGTACCGACTGCTAAGGATGCCATGATGAATATCACTAGGGAGAGAAAATATAGCCACAGATGTGTTGGTACAACAGCGTCATACATTAGGGGAGCGCATATGAAAACTACAAGACTCATAATGAGAAGATGGATGAACGCGGATAAATAATTATTAACGGCCACAACCCATAAGGGAATTCCCCCGATGCTGTATGCCTTCCTAATCTCACTTCCGTATAGCTCAACCAGTGGTGTGGGCGCACCTAATATGGCACCCATCGTCACGCCGAAGATCGTCATGGTCTGGATAAGCGTATCCTTAGCGGCCGGGTCAATCGATGTGAATATAGCACCCATAAAGCTGAAGAATAGAAGTGGCACGACATAATAAGTAAGAAGTATGCCTCTATTCCTCAGATCAAGCTTCCATTGTACGACAACGCCATACATAAAGGCACTCATACGGTATAACCCCCCCTCGCGATCTCCATAAACCGTTCCTCCAACGATTGCCGCTCTATCCTCACATCAAGAACCGTATTGTGTGCCTCTTCAGCAATCCGGAGCACCTCTAGTAGAGCATCACTTAAGCTGGCGGCCTTGAACACCGCGTATTCCTGCTGGGTTCCCACATAGCTACAGTTCATGAATGCTTGTTTCTTAAATGATTTCAGCGTTTTCACATAGATTATACTCTGATTCCCTACTCTTCCGGTCAGCTCCTGAGCAGTACCGACGAATGCAATCTCACCATTCCTAATGATTGCGATTCGATCGCACAGGCTCTCTACCTCAGCCATATCATGGCTTGCAATGATAATGGTCTTGCCTAGCTTCTTCAGATTGCGGATGTGATGGTGCAACGATATTCGGCCTTCAACATCAAGTCCTGCAGTTGGCTCGTCAAGGATAATGATAGGTGGATTGCCAATGACAGCGAGGGCTAAGTGCAATCGCCTCTTCTGACCGCCAGACAGATTCCTATACTGCTCATTCTTCAGTCCCTGAAGCCCAAAGGTTCTTAGTAATTCAAGTTGAATGTGAGCTTTATTCCACTTGCTGAATAGCTTGAAAGCTTCGATTACCGTTATATGCGCAGGGAGTGAGGAGGATTGGAGCTGCACACCGATATCTCCATTCACAGTAATGCTGCCGCTCTCATATTTGCGAACACCCTCTATACATTCAAGGGTCGTGGTTTTACCTGCCCCGTTCGTACCAAGCAATGCGAAGGTTTCACCCTCCTCGATGGTAAGCGAGATGCCATTCAACACGACATGTTCATCATAACCCTTTACTAATCCCTCGATAATTATTGCAGCACTCATTATTCATCCTCCTTAACGATATAACTAATCGGAGTTGGTGCAAATTTACTTCCAATTATATCACGCTAGTGTATAGGGATATCTATGACTTTTGTTATAGGAGTGCCTAGTATATTCCATGTGTGATTCTTGTGACTGAGATTATAAGTGATTAACAGTATAATATGGTTTCACAATTATTTTCTTATTCGGATGGGGACTTCACTTGATTTAATTGTATGCACGACACTAATTATGCTTTGGATCTGATTATAGAACATAGATGTTGTTGCTGAGAGGCTAAATGATCATTAGGAGGCATCCCGTATGGTAGAAGAAAAAGGAAGGTTGTTATACGTATTAACCTTATTCCTTGTATTATTGGCCAGCATCTCATCGTTAGGCGGCTTGTTCATGGAGGGACTATATAGAGATAATGACTTAGTTGTCTCCGCTTGGCAGGGTAACGATATCGTTACCTTATGTGTAGTTGTTCCTATGATGCTAATAGCAATGTACTATGCAGCACATAATTCGAGGAAGGCATCATTGTTCTGGATGGGATCATTATGGTACATGGTGTACAACTATATGTTCTATATGTTCGGGGCTACCTTCAACTACTTCTTCTTGCTATACGTTGCCCTATTTACCCTATCAACCTATACGCTGATCTTGGCACTCATTCGAACAAGCCCCCAGGAACTGAGCCAATACTTTAATAGAAGAATGCCTGTAAAATGGATTAGCGGCTATATGCTGTTCTTCGCGATATTGTTAGGTGGGATGTGGATCGTACTATCATTGAGCTTTATTATAACGGGGCAGGTCCATCAGAGCATTCTCCAAACCGATCATCCAACAGCGATAGTATTTGCTGTCGATTTGTCATTATTGATCCCTTCATTAATTCTGAGCGGGGTTATGTTATGGAGACGCAAGCCTTGGGGGTTTGTTCTAAGCTCCATTGTATTAATTAAAGCTGCTGCTTACGGTCTAGCTCTAATCATTATGACCGTCGTTAGCTATTACAAGACGGATATCATTGACCCTTTTATATTATTGTGGATATTGCTTACATCAGGGTGTATCGTCTCATTGGGTGTGTTGCTGAGGAATATGAAAAAGGATGTTCAGGTATAGCCTGCATTCCCGGAATATTATAACAAGGAATCCAGCAGCCCATATCTTATAAGGGTTTTCAGAGCCTATTGTACAAACCCTTGTAATAATTTTTAATGAGTATGCACTTAACTCAGGTGTTGTTATCGCTAACCAAGTTTAACGGAATAAGCCTCTACAGAGTGAACTTGGAGCAGATATGTGTGAATAGTATCGAAGAGCCTCTACAGAGTGAACTTGGAGCAGATGAGTGTGCATAGAGTACCGAAGATCCTCTACAGAGTGAACTTGGAGCAGAAGAGTGCAAATAGAGTATCGAAGAGCCTCTACAGAGTGAACTTGGAGTAAATGTGTGCAAATAGAGTACCGAGTATATACATTCTGCCAAATCGCCGCCACTATTTGAGCTCTGTTTATACGGTTTTTCGTACAAAACTGACTTCTCAACCACCACACGAGCGCCTTTTGTACGAAAATTCGTACAAATACCAATGCTCGATCATCAACTTAGCTCATTTTGTATGTTTTTTCGTATAAACATTTCACTTTGAACGCTTCCCGAAATCATTTTGTACGGTTTTTCGTATAAAGTGGCCTCCTAATCGCCACCAATTGCATGATTCTGTATGATTTTTCAGATTCATTCTGCCAAACCAGGAGAACTTTTGATACCTTGGTATAATTTTTCGGGCATTCAGGGTATAGAATGAATAGTGACGTTACCGTATGCGTAGAACGGAACGGGGTACTCGCATAATGCGAATACCCCGTCTTTATTTTCTTACAAATCCCCGTTGTTCATTCGTTATTAGTTAAGCAAGGATTCAGCAAGAGTTTTCTCTGCCGCATACGAAGCTCTGTAAGTCGCAACAATACTCGTAGAGTAGCCGTTGGCAGATAATGAGTTCTCCAGGCTAGTCATTAAGGCCTCGAATTGAGTATCACATTGTGCTAATTGTGCTAGACCTTGACTCATCAGAGCTTGTAAAGCAACAGGATCCGTCTCTGCCTTGTATGCTATGTACAAGCTAACGAGCGAACTCTGACAAGAGGCTCTGAGTGAGCTAATCTGCCCATCTGCTTGACTAATGATTGAGCTCTCCGAAGGGGGAGCCGTGATGACAGCTCCTCCACCGCCGCCAGATGGAATACTCGGGAGTACTTCCTGAAGATCCTCCACAGTCTCCTCAAGAGGCACCTGCTTCTGTGCTATGTACGCTGGACTCCGCATGGCAACCGAGTACGTCGACTGATCCCAATCCACCTCATAGCCTATTGAGGTAGAGACGAACCGTAGTGGAACGAACAATCGATCGTTGATGATGAAGCCTTCCAAGCCGCTAGCAGGAATAATCGTCTCCCCGCCAATCTTATATGTAACCTTCCGTGGCGATATGCGGATAGAGGTAGGCGCTAGTGCAGGCTTCGCATTCGTTACCGCTGAAGCATCGTTGGTATTCACGGTCTGATTATTGCTATTGTAAGCATCTATCTCTACTCGTTCATGGCTCTCGGGTTCATAGATCGTCACCGTACTGGTTGCGCCATCCCATCCCACTGCCTGATTCAACGAATGCACTACGAATCGAAGCGGAAGATAGGTAGTGTTATTATGAATAAAGCCTTGTTGATCAGCAGGTGGTGCAAGCTTCATTTCATCAAAGGTGAACTGCATAGGGATCTTATAAACCTGAATCGATTGCTCAGCTGGCCCAGCTGTAACACTTATGGATAATACAATAATGGCAAGAAGAATGAGTACTGTCTTCATTGTGCCTCTGGTTACGTTTCTTCTCAAGCTGCCGTCCCTCCTTAAGGGTCTTATCATTATTTTTCTAACTTCTCCTCATTCGACATCAACCTCTATTATACACCTTTAGCGGATGTGCTCAGTAGCAATTTTGCGGGACTGATTGAGGAACTAATTGCGGGACAATTTGTGGACTATTCACGGGACTAATTCTGAGACTATTGTTTGCAGCATGGAATGTAATCAATGTGGAACTAAACATTAGCCTAGTTCATATGATGTTCTCAAACACGAATGAGGAGGATAACACATGTCCCAAGGATATAGGGCGGCTATGACAGGGCTTGATCCGAATTATGCCAGACGATTAACGGATGCTCTCAATGTATATTTGGCTAATCTCCATGTCGTTTATGTCAAATTACACAATTTCCATTGGAACGTAATCGGGGTTGATTTTTTTGACTTCCATGAGAAAACCCAGGAGCTGTACGAAGCAGTTGCCCTCGAGCTTGACGTCATTGCTGAGCGTATCAAACAGCTAGGCTATTATCCATTAGCATCGATGCATGAGTTCGTCCGTTACGCCACCCTCAAGGAGGCGGCGAGTTCTCCTTACGATACACCAACCATCGCCCGGGCCCTTGCCGACGATTTTGCAGATACCGCCAGGTACTTGCGTGAAGTGGATCGATTTGTCAGGGAGACTACGGATGAATATACAATCAATCTGCTTGGGGATGCCCTAGGCTTCGCGGAGAAGAACGTCTGGTTCTTCACAGCTTACCTAGAAAGAATGGAGTACGCGAACAAGTCTTCTAAGTAGCAGATCATCCCACGATGCTGGCGAGCTTTCATACAATTGAAGGCTCCCCGGTACGATAATATAGGTCTATACTCGCTGGCAGAGATAGTTCTATATCCGTCGCACACAGACAATTAATTGGTGTAATATGGATATGGGGATAACAATATGTACGATATAGGCAAATCCGATGAAAGTCGGGGACGCAAAGTAGCCTTTGAAGTTTTTAGCGGAAAAAAGTTCCGTTAGATTAATTAAACGTATAGAATCGAAGTCTACAACTGAAGGAATTTCCGCTAAGTCCCTATTACCTATTGTTGATGTGTCTTAATCCTTCATTTGACGGAAATGTTTTCCGCTAATAAGCCCAATTCAGATAGGAAACGATGGATAACGGAAATGCTTTCCACTATCCATTATTCGACTGAGCTTCATACATAGTCTGGTTATACTAGATTAACTATAAGGCATAACCCGCACAAATGATGTGGTGATTATGCCTTTTTTTTATATCGGCTTATTCAGTGGACGCCTACCCTCAGAGGGGATTGTTGTAAATCCGTGTATTAGCTAATACTTCAACCGATATACCACATACTTCGCCCATTCCATCAGAAAGGTCTGCTCCTTCTCCTCATCCTGCCACCACTTGTCCAGATTGCTGAATCTCGGATCCTCAGCCATGGCGTAAGAGAGCTGAATGCCGCTACCCTTGAATACTTTCTCGAAAATATATTGACTACGCTTGCTATGCCAACCCACCGTAACTACAATCGCACGATCCCAGCCCTGCTCCTCCATGTATCGCTTCGAATAGAAGGCATTCTCGTAGGTGCTGCGGGCTTGATCCTCGATATGAATCGATGAAGCAGGCACACCAAGCTTGAGCGCGTAAGCCTCCATCTCTTCAACACCCGTAGTTCGCCAAGATAACGACGTGCCATCCGACAGCAGCAGCTGATCCGCGTACCCCTCTTCATAGAGCTGAACCGCCCTTGCAGTCCGCTCCCCCTGATGCTCGCCCCCTAGTACAATCAGCACGTCTGCAGACTCTGGCCTCGCCTCGATATACAGATGGTTAGCCATCCACTGCAGGAAGGGGTTCTTAATCATGAGAATGATAAGCACTAATAGAAGTATGCCAAGGATCAGATATATTAAGCGCCAACGCTTCCCTTGACGCAATAGGATGTTCATGGGTACCTCCCAGACACAATTGTTCTCGGCGATTATTCCACCAGTTCATCATGATAGCTTCTGGATATTCGCTGAAGCATAATCTGCACGTCCAAGCTATCGAATATGTCATCCTGATTGATATCCTTCTGCTCAGCAGCGCCTTCGTTCATTAATCTAACAATATGACTAATATCAAGGGTTGTACTATCAATCATTGCCTGGACAGTTATCAAGCGGCTCTGTAATTCATATATCTTCATACCGTCTGTTAATTCAGCTACCGCCAAGTACGCCATATCAACAGAAATCTGAGTTTGATGCATCTCTGCGATCGCCACTAACCCTTCAGCCTCCGTGTACGATTCCCACTTCGCGTACAGCGTTATATCCTCTGTTACTAGTTCAGAGAAATTGTAAGGCATGAGTAGATCTGAGTCAATATACCAGTCTACGAAACTATAGCCTGCCATAGTCGGATCCGGTGGTATTAGCGCTGAATCATTATCGTTTACGGATTGGTTGTCGACATAAGATCCACCATTGCTATCGAAGTTTACCGTGTAGCTAATCGGAATCCAGCCCCCGTACAAGATCATGTCCTCTACTACTGGCGTGCTAAGGCTGTAAGCTGTGGTCAACTCTAAATCGGAATACCAACCAGCAAATACATGCCCCGCTTTAGTAGGAGTTCCGGGGTCTGATAGAAGAAAGTGATAATTACCTGTCTGGCTTGAGCCTGGGGAGTCACCATAAGTGACGAAGGTAACCGTGTACTCGTCAATTAGCCATTTTGCGTAGATCGTTGTATGTGCACTAATATTGGTATTAAAGGAGTATAGCGTGTTCAGTCCTGTGTCTGAATACCAGCTTAAGAATTCATGGCCTACCTTAGTGGGTGCTGCTGGAGTAGTCGCCATCCCACCGCTCTCCACACCCTGGATGCTTACCGCGGATCCACCATTGCTATCGAAACTGACGATGTAAGGCTTCCAATACGAGCCTGTAACAGTTCCATTACCATCACCCACCAAAGTCTGACCGCTGCCACCCACAAGACCAGATGCATAGCTATCTACGATAGTCCAATTGAAATTATATCCGACCAAGCTCC
>DFXU01000060.1 GCA_002383285.1 Caryophanales bacterium UBA4100 | reverse complement strand
CTTATAAGGGTTTTCAAAGCCTTTTCTACAAACCCTTGTTATAATTTTTTTATAACAAGGGTTATCTGGAAATTGATTAACCACGCGGACTTAGTTGTCTTATGTATGATTTTTCATATACATTCTGCCAAATCGCCGCCACTATTTGAGCTCTGTTTATACGGTTTTTCGTACAAACTGACTTCTCAACCACCACAAGAGCGCCTTTTGTACGAAAATTCGTACAAATACCAATGTTCGATCATCAACTTAGCTCACTTTGTATGTTTTTTCGTATAAACATTTACTTTGAACGCTTCCCGAAAACATTTTGTACGGTTTTTCGTATAAAGTGGCCTCCTAATCGCCACCAATTGCATGATTCTGTATTATTTTTCAGATGCATTCTGCCAAACCAGGAGAACTTTTGTTACCTTAGTATAATTTCTCGGGAATTCAGGTTACATAACCGGCGTCTGTCCCAGAGCGTTCTTGACAGCTGTCAGTTGACCCGCAAAGGCATAATCATACTGAGTCGTTCAAAGTATTGGGCCCGTTAACTTCTTTGCCAGCCCTTTGTTCCGCACATAAACAGCCTGGCGATCTGGTCCTCGGAAGGACTTAAGACCCATAGCTTTGCGTCATTTCTTCTCAGAAATTTTGCCATTTCATGTATAGCACTTCTGATTTTTAAGAGTTTAGGCCTATATTTAATAGACACTCTACTTACTATAATGTAATTATCACCATTAACTATTCATTCATGATCAACCAATCCAAGTGAAGGAATAAAGGCAAACTCATTCGAAAGGGTGGGGACGCAAAGCCACGGGTCTAACCCATCGTCCGCGATGGTACGACAGCCGGGCCGCTCAATAAGCTTGGTTTTTTATTATCTAAATTAAGCTATGAATGACAAGGGAGGTCCTTATGCGTATCGGTGAGCTTCTTATCATGAACGGAATAATTGTTGAAGCGCAGCTCCAACAAGCACTCCAGCAGCAACAAATTCACACCCACAAAAAAATTGGTGAGCTTCTAGTCGATAATGGAGATATCACCGAGCGTCAATTGGTCGAGGTACTTGAATTTCAAATTGGTGTCCCCGTTATTAATCTGGCGGAAGCAACAATCGAAGAAGCTGCTGTTCATCTTATTCATGAGATAACAGCTAGACAGTTCTGTATTATCCCTGTGGGGCAAAAAAACGGATTACTCAAGCTTGTGATGGCTGACCCATTAAATAATGAGGCTATTAAACAAATCGGAATCGAGACAGGCTTGACCATACAGCCACTCATTGCTACACGTAATGAGATTGAGCGAGCTATAACCCTTCATTATGGAATTAAGCAGATGGTTGAAGATATAAATCGAATCATCCAAACAGGTGTGGAGCAGAATGCAAAATATATTCATTTCATTCCAGAGGAAAATGAGCTTCTTATCAAGTATCAAATTGGGAGCAAGCTTCTATTGCAGAAGGCAATCCCCAAGGATCAACAACAGGCAATGATCGACCGAATCAAGCTAATGTCTAATCTAGCGGCGATCGATCCGAGGATGCCACAGGAAGGTCGGCTATCCATTCAGCAGGACCAGCATCAAATGGATATGGTCATCTCCGTACTTCCTACGATTAATGGTGAAAGCATTCTAATGCGAATTCTTAATTATTCTGAAGCTACATTAGCTTTGACTGATCTCGGTTTCAGTAATGAGCATTTCCATACGATTGACAAGCTGATCCGGGAAAGATCGGGCATGCTCTTCATTGCTGGTCCGCCAAATAGTGGACAATCTTCAATCCTATATGCTGTTCTCAATCATCTAAACTCAGGCGAACACAACATCATTAGTCTTGAAGATCCGGTGGAGCACCGAGTTAAAGGAATAACACAAGTTGAGGTTAATCCGCGAATTGGCTTTTCCTATTCCGATGCCTTGCAATATGCGCTAAACCGAAACCCCGTTGCTGTCATGATAGATGACCTGAGCAATAAAGAATGCTTGGAGATTACAGCACAATCCTCCTTGTCTGGACGTCTTATGATCTGTGGAAGCCACGCACATAATGCGATCCAAACGATTCAACGAATATCAAGATTAGGTGTCGATCACCGTCTGCTCGCCTCCTCATTAAAAGGGGTTATCGCTCAACGTCTGGTGCGTCGTGTATGCAAGCATTGTGCTCAGACTGTGGCCGCTACAGATGAGGAAAGCAGAATTTTTGAGGAGCACAATTTAGTTAACATCGAGAACGAGAAAACCGGCAGCAAAAGTATGATCGGAAACTTCAGAACCTATGTGACCGCTCAGCTTAGTGGGAAAATGACGGTCATTCATGGCAGCGGCTGTCAAGTATGCAACCATTCTGGGTATTATGGATTTGTTGGAATTCATGAGGTGCTCGATATTGACCAGAAGCTAAAGGAACTCATTATTCAATCCCTACCTGAGCCTGAGCTAGAACAGTATTTACAAGAACGGAAATTTAGGACGATGTTATATGATGGTTTGCTGAGGGCACGTGAAGGTATAACAACTGTGGAGGAGGTGTTGAAGGTTGTTCACTAACGAGAGTCCGTTGATTGATGTACCGCAGGCGGAAAGGATATTAAATGTAAATAAGGAGGAGGGGTCAACCATGTCATATACGATACTTGTCGTAGACGATACGAGCTTTATGCGTAGAATGGCCACGGATTGTCTAATGCAGCATGGTCATAAGGTCATCGGTGAAGCAGTTAATGGCAGAGATGGTATTGAGAAATACAAGAAACTACAGCCTGATATCGTTCTTATGGATTTGAACATGCCTGAGATGAACGGGGTTGATGCTACTAAAGAAATTATACATATTAATCCTAACGCTGTTCTTCTCGTCTGTTCAACTAGCAATCAACATGATCATATTACTGAGGCGATTGCAGCCGGTGCCAAAGGTTATCTTACGAAACCATTCGATGCAGAGCGTCTGAATGAAGTAATTCGAGAATATGCAGCACCCTATCTTCAATTAACTCTACCTCAAGAAGATGAAATAATAGATGAATTAGAATTAACAGACGAAGTAGGAACAATAAATTTGCTAGAAATAATAGAAGAAACTGCTGTAATTGAAGCAGAAGAAGAAATTGCAGTAATAGAAGAAATTGAGATTATTGAAGCGGAGGTCAGCCCAGTGAAACCAGTTAATAAAGGAAACCGAACTAATTTCGTTACAAGCTACATGTGCAACTGGAATGAAGAGATTAATGGGGAATCCACTTTTTTCTCAGTCATATGCTCCGAGAAGGAAGATAAAATTCTAATCGAAATGAATGACAGTAACCAAGATAAACAGGTGATACAATTTACCTTTGACGGATTCCACCAGCTACATGATTGGTTGGAAAATCATCTAGGCAAAACTACGGCCTAACCCATGATGAATGGCTCCATTCCGTAGATATCTATTCATCATGAAAGTGTCTCCCATCTCGCCCACATTTCTGGCGGGTTTAACTCATAAATTTGGTTATCTCTAAACATGAATTGGTGCATAATAAATTCCCTTCTTATTGTTGCGAAATCGCCATGGAAATTTTTAATAAACTCATTGATTTCACTTTCGCTATACTTTCTTCCATTCTCCAGCTTAGATACAAGAAGCTCCAATACAATAAGCTTCTTCTTAAGCTGTGCTGGGATGCTTCTTAATGTTCCTTCGTTAGTAAAAAAGTTTTTAATGACAGATTCTTTTATTCGCCTTTGTGTGTCTTCCATAATTACTATACCTCCTTTGCCAGCTCGGTAGATCAGGTTTTCTGTCGCATTGGCGTTATTCTTAATGAAATAATGGTTTAATGAAAAATATATAGTGTTCTTATCCCGCCGCTCGTTAATTAAGCTAGTCTCTCGCAGCTTTGCAGCATGGTGTGTTATTGTGGCAGGTGTCACTCCTAATGTCTCTGCCAAAATTTGACCGTTAAGCTCTCCATCGGCAAGTAATATTAAGATTTTGATTCTTGTAGGGTCTGCAAGTGCTTTATGATAATTCACTACCTTGTCTAACTGCATATGTTACGACCACCTCATCTAATTTAATAACCAACTAATTAGACTGTTATTAAATCAGATATTAACCCATCCGGATACAATTGTCAACACAAGCAATTAGCCCACAGCAAATAGCCCGTCGTATGACAGGCTATTATCGTATACATCATGTTACTTAGTATTTCTATTTATATATTTGTTAAGGTACTTGGCATCGTAGGCAACTCCGTTTATCTGTGCCGATCCTACCCGGGAAAGCCAGGGAAGTCCTAGAAAGTAAATACCATTAATCTGAGAGATACCTTTTTTGTGAATTGGTTTATTCTGACTATCTATTACACCCGGTACATGTACCCAGCTATAATCATGTTTGAAGCCGGTAGCCCATATGATGCTGTTTATACATATTTTCGAGCCATCCATAAGCTCAGCTTCATTATCGTTGATCGCTATAACCCTATCCATTACTATAATTTTTCCATCTTCCATTAATGACTTTACCTCTAAACCTATTACGGGTTCACGCTTTTTTAGCAGCTTAGCTAGTCGTGAAGCGTTGGAAACCTTGTAGAGCCTAGTTACACGAAGCCACCAGAATATACTACGATTTAATATTCGTCGTGGAATAAAGATTATTTCATGCCCTGTTGACATGCTTACTGGACCTTTGGCTGTTAACTCAGCTGCAATTTGTGTACCGGAATTCCCACCTCCGACAACTAAAACAGGACCGGGTGGAACCTGTGATGCATTACGATATTGTGATGAATGGATCTGAAATACGTCTGAGGAGATAGTCCCAGGTAAATTAGGTATGTATGGTTTGTGAAGCGGTCCTGTTGCAATTACTACATTCCTTGTGAAGATCACTCCATGGTTAGTTGAAGCAACATATTGATCATCGATCTTCTCCAGCTTAAGAACTGTAGTATTGAGACGTATTGGAATTGAATAATAATCGCAATAGTGCTCTAGATAGTCTGCAATCTCATCTTTAGTAGGGAACCCTTCTTGATCGCCCAGTAAGTTCATACCAGGCAAGGAGCTATAAGCTCGGGGACTGAACAATACGAGAGAATCATATCGATATCTCCAAACATCCCCCACTCTTTCAGAGGCATCTACTACAATGAATGAATGTTCCGACTTCTTCAGATAGTAGCCCATAGCAAGCCCCGCCTGACCACCACCGATAATAAGAACATCTAGGTTATTATCCAAACCTTCACCAACCTTATCTTTCATATTATTCGTTGACCATAAAGCCAAGCTCCTTCGACTTGGCAACAGCCTCTACCCTAGACTTAACCTGCAGCTTCTGAAACAATTGGGTCAGCGCATACTCAAGTGAACGTTGACTCATTAACATCATTGTTGCGATGTCTTTATTACTCTTTCCTCTTGAAACCTCTCTAAGGATTTCCAGGTCTCTCGTAGATAACTGCTTATTGATAGTAGGCTGTTCATTGTCCTGCCTGCTTCGCATTTCCCTAAGAAGACTTAGAGAAATAACCGCTTCGCCACGAATAGCGCAACGTATCACATTGACAAGATGCTCCCTTGTTGCAGTCTTCTGTACAAATCCAGTGACCCCAATATCCAGTAATTGGTTGAAGTAAGGTGTTATATCGAATCCAGTGAAGATTACGATAACAGAATCTGGGTTCATCCCTAACACTTTTTTCGTCAATTCAATTCCATTCATATTCGGCATATTAAGGTCGAATAACATCACATCAAATTTCCCGGAGGGAATCAAATGCAGAGCTTCATTGCCATTACAGCAGATTGTAACCTGCATGTCGTGCTCTCTTTCAAGCATTAACTTTGTTCCTTCCACTACAGTAGGATGATCGTCTACAAGTAAAATTCGCATGATTATCACTTCCCCTTACACATCTTCATCATTCTAGTTGCATCTATTAATCTGAGCTGAAGCTCCTGCATCTTTGCGGAATGCTAACCCAAACCTTCAGGCCCTCACCAGGACGAGAATGGATTTGAATCGTTCCCTCCATACTGCGAACGCGCTCGCGAATTCCGTAGATACCCATATTCCCAAAATTTGTATCCAACATTTCCCCTTCTACACCTTTTCCATTATCCTCATACTCGAATTCGATATACCCATTTGATAACAGGAGCATAAGATTAATGTCTCTTGCTTGGGAATGCTTAGTAGCGTTCGCCAACAGCTCTTGAATGATCCGATATATACTAATAGACAGCTCATCACTAAGATCATCATTCATTAAATTAGATTTGAAAACAATTACGAAGTCACTACGCAATTGGGTGGTATCGAATAAGCTGTTTAATGAGGATACAAGTCCCATTTCTGTTAATAGCGGGGGTCTAAGCTCATTGCAGGTAACTCGGATCTGATAGATTACATCTAACAGACCTTCCATGATATTGCCAATCTTATCTTGAATATCTGGGGATAAATCATTCGAAAGGCTGAGTAACTCCAGTCTACGGTACCACACAATCTGCTCCTGAAGAGCCGAATCATGCAAATCCTGAGATAACCGTTTCCGCTCATTCTCAGATAGATTGAAGAAAATTCGCAAGAGCCATGGCGGAGCTGTTGGTGTATTGACGAAATCCTTCAGCTCCACGCTCAGTTCTTCAATTACTCGAAAATTATCGTATAGTACATTCACATAACGAGTTAAGGTTCTTAGCCATACGTGCTGAGCATTATGATTGAGCATTGAAGTCTCCCTTATATACAAGAGAACATGCTTGCCCCTACTCTCTCCAATCTTAATCAACCAATTATCATCCATTCTTATCAATTCATTCTGCATAATATGCTCTGGCTCTAACTGTAGAATAAATTCTTCATGTCTTCTAGACAAATAAGGATTTCCTTCACGAGTAGATAAACCATTCTCGGCGTTCCAATCCACAGTTGTAACAAACTCTGTTTTGAGGATATTCTGAACCTCCTTAATAAGGCGGTTCTCCAGGCCCGATATGCTCACTATCCCGAAGACATCCTTGGAGAATCGGTCCAAGCTGCTCTGAAGTAAGTAATATCGTTCTTCGCTTTCCCTTAATGCGACTTTCCTCTTCTTTTGCTCTGTTATGTCGTTCATCATAAATTGGATCATATGAGTATGGTCATCGTAACTGCTAACCACTTCTACATCTATCTTCTCACCATTAATCGCATTAATCTCAATTTCTAGTGGAGGTTGTCTGTTGTTATTATATAGTTGATTTCTATAATTGATTGCCTTCTGCTTATTCGTAGGTGTCATAACATCATATACACTTCGACCTATTACATCATCTAATGATTCTACTCCCAACAGCTCCAAGCCTGATGGGTTCAGATAAATTAGCTCACCATACAGGTGAGTTCCTATCGATAGTGGTGATAATTCAACTAATCGGCGATAATACTGCTCACTATCCTTGATTATCGCTTCAACCTTCTTACGTGTAGTCACATCCTGTATTATGAATAATACGCTGCCGTCTTGCAGCAGAATACCTCTAGCTTCGATATCTAGTACATTACCTCTCAAATCTAACAAACGGTATTCTATCGTTCTATCAGAAGACAGAATTACGTGGCTTAGCCGACTTACATCCTCTGGATGAACAAACTCACTAATCGACCGACCAATTAGCTGATCCTCACTATCTGCCCCTAACAGTTGTAGAGTTGCATTGTTGACAAAGGTGATCATGCTGTCTAAATGAAGTCCAATCGCTAATGGACATAATTGCACCAATGAACGATACCGCTCTTCACTATCCATCAATGCCTGCTCTGCAGATTGACGATCAGTAATATCTCTACCCCTGCATAGGATAGAGCGTAATTG
The DNA here is from genome assembly GCA_002383285.1 of Caryophanales bacterium UBA4100. GTDB lineage: Bacteria > Bacillota > Bacilli > Paenibacillales > UBA4045 > UBA4045. Next base: position 7,416 of record DFXU01000060.1, on the reverse strand, counting down.
ACCGTTCACATTGAGGACAGATACGAATACAGCATCCAGCCACAGGATTCCGCCATCCTTGCGAATCAAGCGAACAGTCGTCTCCACGGTTCCATTCGTTCGTAGTAACTCAACAGCAATTTGTACAAAATGGTCAAAGTCCTCCGGATGAATGAATAGCTCTGGTGACATATTCATTAATTCATCGGTTGGGTATCCAAGCGCCTGCTCATGTGAAGGCGATACATATTGCATCAACCCCTGAGGATTAATCAGTGCTACTAAGTCAGAGATATTATCTACGATAATCTTATAGTTTTCTTCGCTCTCTCTTAAGCTATGCAATTGGTCATACGCGTCCTGTAATTCCCGAGATAACCTTGCATTCTCGGCCTCTAGAAATGCAATCCTATCCTGCATATCCATGAATGTCATTCCCCTTTAATCTTGGACATAGGGCTTCCAATTAAAGTATATCAATTACTCTTAATCATACCAATGGAATTCATTTCCTAAGTACTATTCCTTCCCAGAATAGAGCGTCGCTGCGATCTGATGCAATGGGATTTGCTGTTGAACAGCTCCCACTTCAAACGCTGCCTTTGGCATACCATAGACAATGGAGGATTCCTTATCCTGTCCAATCGTCATTGCACCGTTACGTTTCATTGCAAGTAATCCCTTAGCACCGTCATAGCCCATTCCTGTTAATATAACTCCAACTGCGTAGCTGCCAGCTTCCTTCGCAATAGACTCGAACAACACATCCACTGATGGACAATGCCCATTCACCTTATCTCCTTCGAAGCATTCTACTCTATACTCATCTCCACGTTTTTTAATTCTCATATGGCGATCACCTGGTGCAATTAAGACCTTCCCCGGGGCAAGTATATCCCCAGTTCTGGCTTCCTTCACCTGCAATAAGGTAGAACCATTCAAGCGTTCAGCGAACATACGAGAGAACACTGGTGGAATATGCTGAACGATAACAATACCGGGAATTTGCAAAGGTAAGGATTTGAGGATTGCGTGAATTGCTTCTGTACCACCTGTTGAAGCTCCTATTCCAATGATACGTCTACCTATCTCTGATGAACGACTAGTCGTTGATATTGTAGAGGTGTTACGTCCTATGAAGGGATGTATCTTGGCATTCTTGGCAACCTTCACCTTCTTGATCAGATCCTTGAGGAATGACTCCACATCATCGGCATACCGAATATCGGGCTTAGTGACAAAATCTACAGCTCCTGCGTTCATAGCCTCGAAAACCGCATCACTGATCGTGCTAACTACAATAACCGGCAGAGGATATTGCGGTAACAGACGCTTAATGAAATCTATACCGTTCATTCGAGGCATTTCGATATCGCAGGTCATAACATCCGGCTCAAGCTCTAATATTTTGTCCCTTGCATCGAAGGGATCTTTAGCAGTTGCGATAACTTCTATCGAGGGGTCAGTGGAGAGAGCCTTAGCTAATATTTCTCGATATACCATACTATCATCAACGACTAACACCTTTATTTTCTCACGGCTGCGTATGCTCATTGCACTCATTCCTTTCTATATACAGCGGGCATTACATACCGAAATTTAGTCTTGTCACGATTCAGTGATTCCGCATGGCCGATGAAGAGATAGCCCCCATATTCAAGCTGATCCCAAAATTTGTCAACCAATTCTTCCTTGGTAGGGTTATCAAAGTAGATCATTACATTACGGCAAAAAATGACATGGAACCGTTTCTTAAACGGGAACACAGGCTCCATCAGATTAAATTTTCGGTATATTACTTCAGCCTTGAGCTTATCGCAGATTACGGATGTTGTCGGTGTCTTTACCTTAAAGTAACTTTCCCTCCATCTTGCAGGGAGTGTACCAATTTGTTCCGTGGGATACTCTCCTGAAGCTGCTTGAAGCAGCGAACGAGAAGATATATCTGTAGCTAGAATCTGAGTGTTCCACATCATCTTCTCCTTGCCATAATAATCGGACAGAATCATTGCTAAGGTGTAGGGCTCTTGACCGGATGAGCATCCCGCGCTCCAGATTCTTATGTCCTTATCCTTCAGCCTATCCGTCAGCTCTGGAAGTATATAGGCTTGAAAAAACTGAAAATGATTCGTTTCTCGCATGAAAAAAGTATGATTTGTTGTAATCTTATCAGCTAGCTCGACCAAGGCATGTCCGGTTTTGTCGGATTTCACATGCTCTATAAATTCAGTAAAGCTAGAAAAATTATTCTGATGCAGCACCTGCTGAAGACGTCCTATGAGCAAGGTTCTTTTCTCTTCCTTCATATGTATACCATACTGTCGCTTAATATAATTCGTAAGCTCAACAAATTCCTTCTCAGTAATCACCATTAGAAGCTAACCCCCTCTACGCAATAGGAGAGCCTCACATTTAGCAAGACTCTCCTATATATCGTCGAATGTATCCTAGTATTTCCCGAATTCTTGATCACTTAGGGCAATTCTTGCTTTCTTGGGGATTGCATCCGCTCTATATTCAGAGAGTTTAGACGTCTTCTTCTTATAGGACATCTCCTCAATCATCTTTAGTAATTCCGGGCTCAATTCCTCATTACGATATGAGCTCACAGAATTCTTGCGTAGCTTAAACCGACTAACTTGCTCCTTCAGCATCTCTGCCTGACTAGAGAGCTGCTCGCTAGCTGCGGCACTCTCCTCTGAAGTAGCTGAGTTTGTCTGTGTCACTTGAGAGACCTGCATGATTCCTTGATTAACTTGTGCAATTCCCGACGCCTGCTCATTCGAAGCAATAGCAATCTGATTGACCAGCTCAGCCACTTGCGTAACACCACTGACGATCTTATTCAGAGCAGTCGCGGTTTCATTAGCGATCTTCGTACCTTCTTGAACCTTCTGAATGGAGCCTTCAATCATCGTCGTTGTTTCCTTAGCCGCATTCGCACTTCTTGCAGCTAGATTTCTAACCTCTTCAGCTACCACTGCAAAGCCCTTCCCATGCTGCCCTGCTCTTGCTGCTTCCACCGCCGCATTCAATGCCAATATATTGGTCTGGAAAGCAATTTCATCGATAACTTTAATTATCTTAGATATATTGCCCGATGATTCATTAATGTCTTGCATAGCTTTAAGCATTTCTTGCATCTGCGAGTTACCTTGAACTGCATCTGATTTGGCATCCAGAGCCACAGTATTTGCTTGATTCGCATTTGATGCATTCTGTGTCGTTTGTGAAGCGATCTCCTCCATTGAAGCCGTCAATTGCTCAATTGAGCTCGCTTGTTCTGTAGCACCTTGGGAAAGTGCGACGCCCGATTCCGAAACCTGCTTCGAACCAGAGGCTACTTCTTCGGAGGAGGTATTAATATTGCTCATTACATCATTGATATTCGCAGCCATCCTACTGAAGGCATCAGCAAGAATCCCCACCTCGTCCTTGGACTTGATGTCTAGTTGAACATTTAGATCCCCGTCCGCAATGAGTCCTGCAGCGTTCACAATGACCTTAAGAGGGCTGCTAATCATTCGGGATATGACATAACCTAGCATGATTGCCATAACCATGCCCACTATGATAATTGCAATCATCGTTATTTGAGCATTCTGTGCGGTCCTGCTATTCTCATCTGCCTTCTGTGCCCCATCAACCACTTTCATATCAACAAGCTTCTGAATGGCTGCTTGTTGAGCATCTGATGCTACATCCATCTCCCCATTCAGAAGACGAATAGCTTCATCTTGCCTATTATTTAGCACCAATTTATGAACTGTATCCAAATGTGTATCAAACGCTTGTCTTGTCCCAGTATAGTCTAAGTATGCTTGTTTTATTTCATCAGACATCTTCAATGCTTCTAACTTTGAAGATAGCTTGTTAATTTCTTCTATTGAGAGCATCACATCGTTATATTCACTATCTTGCTCTTCACGATCAGGGGCAAGAATCATATCGCGGATGTCTACTCTCATTTCTTGAAAGTGTACAGCCATATCGGAAGTATACTCTAATGGAACCATCATATTCTCATATAGCTCCGTATCACTCTTCTCGATCTTACGAATATCAATGATTCCTACCAAACCTACTACTCCAGCTATAAGTGCAACTACAATAAAACTACTGACTAGCTTCGTAGATATTTTCAAGTTTTTAAACCAGCTCATACACACTACCTCCAATTGATTTGTAGTTAGATTAAGGAAAGGTCGACTTCTTCTTCATTCAATAGCTTATTGCAATCCAATATGAGCTTGACATCCTGACCAACCTTGCCTATGCCCTTAATAAATTGATTGCCACCCTTACTCATCTCAGGTGGGAGAACAATATCTGTATCAGGAATTGAGAGTACCTCGGATACACTATCCACTATCAATCCAATAGAAATATCCTTGATATCGATCACAATGACACAGGTTCTATCGTTATAATCAATGGGCTTCTTCTTAAACCTCAGTCTTACATCCATCACAGGTATTATCTTCCCTCTGAGATTAATAATGCCTCTTATGTATTCAGGTAAATCCGGCACTACCGTGATGGGTTGTATGCCTATAATTTCAGTTACATACTTGATCTCAATGCCATAGGATTCACTTGCCAAATTGAAGGTCAGAAACTTTCCTCTCTGCGTATCCTCTTCCATCTCGAATTGCTCCATTAAGGCTTCATTCATATGTCACTTCTCCTTTCTTCATCTGTGAATTATCATTGATTGTTCCAATTAGCCCTGCAATATCAAGAATCAAACTAATGCTGCCATCTCCAAGTAAGGTACAGCCAGTCAGCCCTTTGATACTTCTAATTGTATTGATATATTCCGGGAGCGCTTTCACAACAACTTGTTGCTCACCAAGTAGCTCATCAGCGAAGAGACAGCAGGTTTCGTTCTCACTCTCCACCATAATCATGATACCCTCGGAAAACCTCCTGACCTCTGTATCCGCCTTGTATTTCTCATGCAACCGCAAGACTGGAAAGCATTGCCCCCTCACCATGATCATCTCGTGCCCATCTGGATCTGTGAATACTTCTTCATCCTTAGCTCTGAAGGACTCCTTAATGGAGACCATAGGGATCGTATAGCGGGATTTTCCAACTCGGATGTTCATTCCGTCGATAATTGCAAGGGTGAGCGGGATCTTAATATATATAACCGAGCCTACATCTGGTGTACTATCTACCCACACGGAACCACCTACTCCTTCAATGTTCCGAGTCACCACATCCATACCAACTCCCCTGCCGGAGAATTCAGTCACACTGTCTTTGGTTGAGAAGCCTGGTAAGAAGATCAGAGAGAAGATTTCTTTATCCGTCATTTCTTCTGGATCCTTATGTAAGAGATCACTCTCCCTTGCACGCGCTAATACCTTCCCTTTATTAATCCCTTTGCCATCATCCTTCACTATGACCAGTACATCACTCCCAACATTCCTCGCCTCAAGCGTAATCCTTCCAATACCTGGCTTACCTTTGGCTAATCGTTCCTCTGGCGTCTCTATTCCGTGATCTATCGAATTACGAATTAGATGCATCAACGGATCAGAAATATGCTCGATGATATTCTTATCCACCTCGGTATCCTCTCCGAATATATCTAGTTCAACCTCTTTATCCAGCCTTTTACTCATATCCCTTACAATCCGATGCATCTTAGTGAAGGTGGATGCCAATGGAACCATACGAATAGACATCACCATATCTTGAATTTCTCCAGTAATCTTGTGGAGGTGCCTCGCTGATTTCCAGAAGTGATCAAGCTCCAGATGCTTAAGCTCTGGATTCTGTGTCACCATCGCTTCGGAGATAACTAACTCCCCAATTAAATCCATTAGATTGTCTAGCTTCGAGACATTCACACTGATAACGCTTTGTTGTGTACCGCTGGCTTGAGATTTTACTGTCTTGGTCTCATCGGCCGGATCGACCTGTACATGCTGATCAAGCTGAGAATCAAGGAATGGTGTAACGTGGACATGATCGTTCCATGCAGATAATTCAAACTCTCTTAGGAACGACAGCTTCTGGAAGAAGCTTATCAGCTCAGGCTCAGACTCATTACTTCGAAACCACAGCTGGAATCCTTGACTTCTTATGATTAGAGCGGATTTATCATTATCTTGAATATCCGCTGGACTGTAATTCATAACTTCTGCATGAACCCCTAATTTATGAATGACCATGAATGCTCTTATATTCTCCATCTCGCACCCATCTTCGAAGTGTAACGAAGCTTTATAGGCACTCACCGCAGAATTAGACTCTACTCCACTATCTAAGGGTGAAGATTGTTCAGTCTCTAGAGGAGGAGTACCTTCATGACTACATACACGAAGCTGCTCCAGAAATTCCTGAACCTCTGCAATCAGAGTATCCGATTGTCCATCCTGTTGATCTCCGTTCTTGATCTTCACCATCTCAACCTTAAGGAAGTCAATTCCTTCTAGCACCAAGTCGGACAGCTTGGAATAATTCACACTCGATGGTTTACTCTCGCGTATGTAATAGAATAAATCCTCAAGTGAATGCGACAATGTCGCGATCCCCTTGTACATCATCATAGCTGAGGAGCCTTTAATGGTATGCATGGCTCTTAATATTTCATTGACCATCTCCGCTGTAAACCCACTAGACTTCTCTCCAGCAATAATGATCTGCTCAATTTGTTCAATGAATTGATTGGTTTCGAATACGAATACTTCCAAAAAAGGATCAGTGGATAAAGCTCTATCATCCATTATCTATCACCCCTCATATGATTCAGATAGTAGCTTGCATATCGTTTAATTCGACAAAATTCGAGTATGTTCATTCTTTATACCTAGGATAATATACCCAGATGAATTGGTAACCGAAATATTGTTGCGTTAGCACGCAAAAAGGATTGCGTGGCAATCTACGACATGTGTGACAAATGTCGCAGACAACCTACGCAATCAATGATATTGCCATAATTATCTTAATTCTTCAAGGCTAGAAACACTTCTACCATCAAAGGATCGAACTGCTTAGCTGCTGCATGCTCCAACCGAGATAGAGCTGCATCTGAGGATATCGCTTGCTTATATACCTGATTGTGTGTCATCACTGTGTAAGCATCAATAATTGCGAATAATCGCGACAGGTAAGGGATTTCTTCACCTGCAAGACCATAGGGATAGCCTGTCCCATCCCAGCGCTCATGAATCCCTAGTATGACTTCAGCTAGCTCCCACTGCCCAATGGACTGTGCCATCTGACAGCCAATCTCGCTGTGTCCCTTAATAATATCCCATTCCTCACTATTAAGAGGTCCCGGCTTCTTCAATATAGATTCAGGGAGCCCGAGGTTACCAACATCATGTAACAACACTAGTTCTCTAAGCATACCCATCTCATTCGAATTTGCAGCTACACCTAATCTGTTAGCGAAGATTACTACAAGATCAAGCATAC
>DFXU01000066.1 GCA_002383285.1 Caryophanales bacterium UBA4100 | reverse complement strand
CAATGACTTTATAATGATGATTCTCATAAGGGTAGAATAGCACATCAGTATGAACTGCATTGTCCTCAAACTTCCTCTGTAATTCCTTCATTCCAGCCCAATACTTCTCCGCAATAATCGTTATATCAAACTCTACATCAGGATCGTTCGGTATTTCACTAATTCGAATAATTTCCTTGTTATATTGATATTTAAGCTCCATCCATACTCACTCCCTCACAAATAATAACCTCGTAATAAGCGCATCACCATTAGATCAAGTACCTAAAGTATACGTAAAAAGTTGAAATAATGACAGTGAATATCATAATCGGGAAGCCATATTTAAAGAACTGCATAAATTTGATTGGATGACCCTCTTTCCCTGCCATTCCCGCAACTATTAAATTAGCACTTGCTCCAATTAATGTACCATTACCACCTAAGCATGCGCCTAATGCTAGGCTCCACCAGAGGGGCTCGAGATTAGTAATGCCCATATTCCCCATTTCTTTAATCATAGGAATCATGGTCGCAACAAATGGAATATTATCGACGAATGCTGATGCTATTGCACTAAGCCACAAGATAAGCAGAGCGGTCGCAACTGGGTCACCATTCGTCAGCTCAATGGCTTGTGCAGCAAGCTGGGAAATGACGCCCGTCTCAATAAGTCCTGATACTAGCACGAACAAACCTACGAAGAAGAATATGGTCATCCATTCCACCTTGGTAAGCGCCACTTCCATAATATGCTCACCGGTAAGTAGCAATAGAACGAATGCGCCTACCAGTGCAACAGTGGCTGATTCTAGGTGCAGTGTTTGATGAAGGAAGAACCCAAGTATCGTTAGTCCAAGAACCGTCAAGCACTTACGAAGCATTTTATGATCCGTAATGAGCTCCCTTTCATCCATTTCCATAATACTCTGTCTTAATTCAGGTGTGGTTTGTATCTGTTTGCGAAATAGTAGTACGAAGATAGGTAGTATGATTATGAATATTAGTATAGCAATCGGAGCTAAGTTATTAATGAATGACATAAAAGTCAATTCTGGAACTGCGCTGCCAATCATAATATTCGGTGGATCTCCTATCAGCGTTGCAGTGCCCCCGACGTTACAAGCAATGATCATTGTGATCAGGTAAGGCATCGGAGGTACTCGTAATTGACGTGTAATACTAAAGGTGACGGGTACCATAAGAAGCACTGTTGTCACGTTATCCAATAAAGCTGATCCAACCGCTGTAATTATCGCTAGTGAAATCATAATGCGAACAGGATCACCCTTAGATTTCTTAGCAGCCCATACTGCAATAAATTTAAACAATCCTGTATCTGCAGTTATACTTACAATGATCATCATTCCAATTAGGAGACCTAATGTATTAAAGTCAATATGATGGATAGCTGTTTCTTGATCTACTATACCTAGTAGAACCATGAGAAGTCCGCCGATCATGGCGACTATCGTGCGATGAATTTTTTCTGAAATAATAAGTGCGTAGATAATAAGAAAAATACCTATAGCTAGAATTGCTTGCTGCTCCATAATTAATTCCTCCGATTGTTATCACATTCTAAGAAAATTCGTCCTCTTAATATTCACTAATTAAAACTGTTCATACATTGTTCGCTATTCTCCCTTCTAAATGAGTAGCTGAAAAAACAAAAAAAGAGCCCTTGGTGACAGGCTCCTCCAGTCTTGCTTAAATACGTACGTGCTATGTATTTACAAAGACTTCATTAAAATGACCGCCAATTTAGTTCAGCGGTCATTCATAATGTATCTATTGTATATACTCCATTAAAGTAAGTCAAGATAGGTTGTGTACTGCTTTATTTCATCTTCCAGTACATGTCATTCCATCTTAACTCATTGCGGAACTGTAATGTTGAAGTATTCTTATCAATAATGACACATTCTACTCCTACCATCTCAGCCCAATCTACTAGCTGCTCTGTAGTTACTACATAGGAGAACACTGTATGATGAGCACCACCAGCATGAATCCAGGCCTCTGCGGCTTCTTGTAACGAAGGCTGTGGCTTCCATAGTACGCGTGCTACTGGTAGCTTAGGCATATCATGAATTGGCATTACTGCATCTACTTGGTTAATGATCAATCGGAACCGATTACCCATATCAACCAATGAAGCGTTAAGTGCCGCTCCTGGTCTACAATCGAATACCATTCTAGCAGGATCCGCTTTACCACCAATACCTAATGGATGAACCTCTAATTTGGGACGAGTGTCAGCTATCGTAGGGCAGATCTCAAGCATATGTGAGCCTAAAACCAGCTCATTACCCGGCTCCATATGGTATGTGTAATCCTCCATGAATGAAGTACCCTCATTTCCCGCGATGACCTTCATCATCCGAACCATGGCAGCAGTCTTCCAATCACCCTCGCCTGCGAATCCATAACCCGCTCCCATTAATCGTTGAACAGCAAGCCCTGGAAGCTGCTTCATCCCGTGTAAGTCTTCGAATGTGGTTGTGAATGCACCGAACCCGCCCTCCTCAAGGAAAGCCTTCATCCCCAGCTCAATGCGAGCTTGTTCTGTTATAGATTCCCACTTGTTCGAGCGTGTGTCAGAGGAAATATCATAGATCTCTGTATACTCATCAAGTAGTGCCTTCACTGCAGAATCAGAAACATCATTCATTCGAGCTACAAGATCGCCTATACCATATCCATTAATGGACCAACCGAATTTTATCTGAGCTTCAACCTTATCACCCTCAGTAACAGCAACCTGACGCATATTATCTCCGAAACGAGCAACCTTGAGAGTGCGACCTTCTGTTATTGCTAGTGAAGTTCTCATCCAACCGGAAATTCGACTACGCACCCCTTGATCCTCCCAATAGCCAACAACAACCTTTCGCGCTACTCCCATTCTAGCACCGATAAATCCATATTCACGATCACCATGAGCAGATTGATTTAAGTTCATAAAGTCCATATCAATACTATCCCAAGGTATATCACGATTGAATTGTGTGTGTAAGTGTAACAGTGGCTTGCGCAGCTCAGTTAAGCCTGCAATCCACATCTTGGCAGGAGAGAATGTATGCATCCAAGTAATAACCCCGGAACAGGATTCATCTGAGTTTGCTTCAATACATATCGCACGAATTTCCTCTGGTGTCTTCACTACTGGCTTCACGATTACCGTGCATGGAATGATCTCATCCCGGTTCAAGCCTTCAGTGATGATTCTGGAATGATCATCAACTTGCTGTAATGTCTCTGGACCGTATAAGTGCTGACTACCCGTGATGAACCAGAAAACTTGCTGTTTCGTGAGCTTCATTGTAAAACCTCCAGTTATTTTTCATAAATTCACTTGTACGTACAACCTAGAACACCTTAATCATACTCTTGTGGAATTTTAATTTCAAGAAGAATTCCTTATATATTCTCCCTTTTAAGTGTCAAGTGTTTATTTCCTCTGCAATTCTAATGAAATTCTAATAAATCATTATATTTTCAATACTCGTGTAGCATCAATAGAAGACTGGTAAATAGTTGTATGAACTTATTTTGCTATACTGTGAATCGTACAAGCCATTATAACTAGGAGGTAACCTGCATCATGTTTATGAACAAGATTAGCAAGGGTGTAGTTGCAGTCATTGTGAGCTTTTCTTTACTATTAACAGCTTCCTTCACTGTTCTGCCTAAGAAGGTTGAAGCGGCTTATTCTGTATCCAAAGCTAACGCAATTATCTCCAAAGGTAAGTCATATTGGGGACGACCGTATGTTTATGGTGCATCTACGCGCACAACACGTGTCTTTGATTGCTCATCGTTCACTAAGAGATTATATGCCCAGCAAGGTATATATTTACCTAGAACCTCTGCCGATCAAGCGAAGCGTGGTTATTATGTTGCCAAACGTAATCTGAAAAAAGGAGATCTTGTATTCTTCTCTACCTCAAGCTCTAGAGGCAAGATCGCACATGTTGCTATCTACGCTGGGAATGGAAACATCCTTCATACTTATAAAAAGGGTGTTGGCGTTACAATGACCAAGCTTAATAAAGAATTCTGGAAAGACCATTATAAGACGGCACGTAGAGTCATTAGATAACATTTCCTAATTTAGTAGCGCACAGCACCTGAGAATACACTCTGTCTCAGGTGCTGTGTTTATACTGTAGAAATCATATAACCAACGCCTCGGACGGTTTTAATGAACTTCTTCTTATGTCCCTTATCAATCTTGATACGCAAGTAGCGAATGTATACGTCTACGATATTCGTATTCCCATGAAAATCATAACCCCAAACTTCATTTAGAATTCTTTCACGTGAATGGACCCTGCCTGCCTCCTCAGATAAGAATAATAACAGATTAAATTCTGTTGGTGTTAATTGAACCTCTACACCCTCACGAATTACCTGTCGATTCATAGTATCAATATGTAACGTACCTACATCAATACAGTTACCCCGTGTTTGGTGTTTGTTGTTAAGATTAATCTGATTCGCAATACGTACCTTTAACTCCTCTAGATGTAACGGATATGATATCACATCGTTCGCTCCAAGATGGAACATTCTAATACGGTCCTTCGCGTTATCTGTGCGAATGAGAGATATAATAGGAATGTCTTCATCTATCGAACGGAGTTTCATTAATACAGATATCCCACTCAAGGAATTTTCCGGCTCCCCGATTACAACTACATCCCATGACAATTCGTGGATTCGCGTCATTACCTTCCTTCCATCTTTCACTTGCACAACCTCAATATTCTCGAAATGAAGTGAAGTCTGTAGCTTTCGGACTAATGTAGAATGTTGATCAATAAGCAGAAGCTGTCGCAAGAATGTCCACCGACTTCTTTCATTTTTCATTATTGTTCCTTCATTTATTACTATTCATGTGCTTGAATTCAGGTTTGACTTATATTTTGTTGCCGAATGCTGTAGAATATCCATTGAGTGATATGGAATTCAATTGAGAGAAGGTTACTTATGTATATAACTGAAGACTGGAATGACTATGAGTGTATGGATACGGGTGATGGAGAGAAGCTGGAGCGATGGGGAACTGTTACGCTACGAAGACCCGACCCTCAGGTAATATGGCCTATTCAGAATAACAAATTATGGGCAAAGGCTGATGCAACATACTCTAGAAGCTCAACGGGCGGTGGTCAATGGGAGTTTAACAAGTCTATTCCTGATCGTTGGTCCATTCGTTATCGCGACCTTGCCTTCCATGTTCGTCCCACTAATTTTAAGCATACTGGTCTCTTCCCAGAGCAGGCAGTCAACTGGGCATGGATTATGGATAAGATTTCGAATGCAGGAAGACCAATCAAGGTACTTAATTTATTCGGTTATACAGGTGGCGCTACTGTAGCGGCTGCTTTCGCAGGTGCTGAGGTTTGTCATGTGGATGCCGCTAAAGGAATGGTTCAGTGGGCCAAGGAGAATATAGAATTATCAGGATTGAAAAACCGAACTGTTCGTTATATAACCGATGATGTGTTCAAATTTGTCCAAAGAGAGCAACGACGCGGCAGTACATATGATGCAATAATAATGGATCCTCCTTCTTATGGCCGTGGACCCGCTGGTGAGATGTGGAAGCTTGAGACGAGTCTCTACCCCTTCGTACAATCCTGTATGCAGATTATGTCAGACAAGCCATTGTTCTTCCTCGTTAATTCATATACAACGGGATTATCCTCAACGGTATTAGATAACATTCTAAGCTTAACGATGAAGGCTCGCTTTGGTGGTTCCATACAGAGTGGCGATGTAGGACTTCCAGTGACCGCGACAGGGATCACATTACCTGCGGGAACAACAGCCCGGTGGGAGGAATAAGGTTTGATTACGGAGCATGGAAACCAAGGTCATATTCCGGTCATCTATGAAGACAACCATCTGCTTGTTGTCATTAAACCCGTGAATATTCCAACCCAATTGGATGAATCGGGCGATTCTGATCTACTGACGCTGCTCAAGGCGGATCTTAAGATCAGGTATAATAAGCCCGGGCAAGTGTTCCTCGGACTTGTCCATCGATTAGACCGACCAGCAGGAGGAATAATGGTATTCGCCAAAACCTCTAAGTCTGCTGCACGCTTAAGTGAGCAAATTCGAACACATTCAATGATGAAACACTACTACGCGGTGGTCCATGGTCAGCCTGATGTTAGTTCCGGATCGCTCCGGCATTATCTAATCAAGGACTCGGCAACGAATACAGTCAAGACAGCATCAGCTCAGAATAAGGATGCCAAGGAAGCTCGATTAAATTATCAGGTCGTTGGTCAGATCGAGAGATTCAGCCTAATTAGAATTGATCTCCTTACAGGAAGGCCTCACCAAATACGAGTTCAGATGTCTTCCATTGGCTGTCCATTATTCGGAGATCAGAAGTATGGTGCAGCTGTGAACAAACCTGGTCAGCAATTAGCATTATGGTCAACACGTTTAACTTTTACCCATCCAACCTCCAAGGAGATACTAACCTTCAATGCTCTCCCTCCTAACGAGATTCCTTGGAGCTTGTGGTCGGATTCTATTTATCACAGTGAGGAATAATTATGCAGCTTCTATCATTAGCAGAATTCAAGAAAATCGGTATAGCCCTTCTCATTATTATCGTAAGTTTGAGTGCGTGCTCGAACATCCCAGATCATGTGTCTGAAGATACTAGGCAGAACAATCAGAATGAACTAGAAACGAACCCTATTAAAACCGAGATTGAACCACCCTATATAGAGCCAGAACCCTATTATTCCGAAGCAAAGCTAATCGCAGTTGGTGATATTATGATGCATCTTCCACAAACTCAGTCCGGTTATGATGCTTCAGCCAAAACCTATAATTTTGATACATTCTTCTCGGAGATTACCCCATTCCTAGAAGGAGATTGGGTTATCGGGAACCTTGAGGTGCCTCTCGCTGGAGATCTACCATTTACGGGCTATCCTCAATTTAATGCCCCTCCTGAGCTTGCAGATTCCTTGAAGCTTGCTGGCTTTAATATTCTTTCAACCACGAATAATCATTCGCTTGATCGTCGTGAGAAAGGTGTTCTAGCAACTCTAGATAATTTAAGAAGTCGGGGTATAATCCCTGTAGGAACTGCGGCTACTCCCGAAGAAGCCGAGCTCATAACGATGGTAACTCATCAAGGGGTTGCTATGGCGATTCTTGCCTATACGTATGGAACCAATGGAATTCCTATACCTGAGGGCAAGCCCTACTTGGTCTCATTAATCGATGAAACTCGAATGAAGGAAGATATTAAGAAAGCCCAAGAACAGGGTGCGGAGCTCATTACAGTTGTCCTACACTTCGGTAACGAATATCAGTCTCAACCATCTGAGGAGCAGCAGCTCCTTGTAGATATGCTATTCCGGGCAGGTGCGGATATCATATTAGGAAGCCATCCACACGTCATACAGCCCTACGAGATTGTCAATGTAACAACAGACGAAGGTATACTGAAAAAAGGTGTCGTCATCTACTCCATGGGAAATTTCATATCTAATCAAGATCGATTCTTAAATAAGAATAAACCAACAGATGTAGGCGTTATATTTGAAGTTGGGATACGTAAGCATTATCCAGACCTCACCGTTGAATTAACGGAGGTCAAGGCAATTCCAACCTATGTTCATAAGTACAAGGATAATGGGAAGTCACGTTACCGTGTACTGCCACTAGAAGCAATATTGACAGAGCGTGATGACCATTTATTATTGCCGAAAGATTATGATCGAATCGAAGCCTATTATCTAGAAGCTTCTTCACATATTGAATCCATGGTAGTCGATGCGAATGTACAGCTGCCTTAATTCAAACAGTTTATAGAGAGGATACTTTTCCCAGTAAATATACTAGTAATTGTTGATTATGTGTAGAGATGCGGCCCAAGTATTGCTCTAAGAAATCCTGCCGAACCTTGATCCCTCTTCTTCCTTCTGCCTCACCTTTCTGAGTAAGCTTCAACCAAACAATACGGCGATCATGTGTATCTCTAACTCTTGTAATTAAGCCTGCCTTCTCCATTCGATCCATTAATGTTGTTATGGCTGCAGGTGTAGTAGCTAGGAACTCGGTCAGGTCCGATGGCTTCACCTGGTCATGACTCATAATAAACTCAAGAACATTTAATTGACTCTCTGTTAGAGTTGGCGCTAATTCAGTATCCATATGTACCTTCATATCACGTGTTACCTTATACCATACCTTAGCAAAATCGTATGAATACACAGCATTCTCTCCCTATTATTAAATAATATGAGCACAGCATTTCTCAAGGAAAATTATAACACCCCTACTCCAAGAAATAAAGTTTAATATAATTAATAATTTAAGACATTAATCGACATGAATAGACTTCTGCCAGTAGTGAGAGCAACCTTTCAAAACAAAAAAAAGGAGTTTAGAAAAACAAACTCCTTGAGGGCTTTCATTCATTATGTCAGCGGTATTATGTCTTCAATTCGTTCTGTCTTGCCCAGTGTAATAATTCCCTTACCGATCGATTTCCGGTCTTCTATTGGGAACCGCTCTGTTGATACGGTTGTTACAGGCTGCTCAGACAAGATCACCCTCATCTCATAGCTTTCCTTGACGAACAGAGCCTTTAACAACTCCGAACCATTCGGCTTAACACGCTTACCATCCTTGAATTCGAATGTCTGGATGCCCTTGCCACCTCTACCTTGTATCGGATAATCCATTAGTAACGATCGTTTTCCGTAGCCTTTATCGGATACTACGATGACCTCACCTTCATCTCCGTCAACCCAGAGCGATGACACGACTTCATCCCCAGCCTTCAATGATAATCCCCTAACACCAGTAGCAACGCGTCCCATTGGGTTTACCTCTTGCTCCTTAAACCGAATAGACATTCCGTTCTTCGTGACTAACAGAAGCTCCTTGCTGCCATCACTTTCTTGAACATCGATGACTTCATCCTGACCATTCAGCTTAACCGCCGCAATGGCAACTGAACGATTAGTCATATATTCCTTGAGCTCTGTTCGTTTCACTTGACCATTACGAGTAACGAATACTAATGAACGATCTGGCCCTTCAAAGTCCTTCACAACTAAGATACGAATGATCTTATCATCCTTAGGCAGCGGAATGAGATTAACGACTGCTGTTCCGTTGTCCTTCCACTTATGCTCAGGAATTTGATGCACTGGTAACAGGTAGAATTGTCCCTTCTTGGTGAATAAGAGTAAATTCTCAAGTGTATTCACTTCAATCATTCGTTGAATATAGTCGCCTTCCTTGACCCCAGTCGCATCTAACTCACCACCCGATCGAGTGAATGAGGATTTATTCGTACGTTTGATATACCCTTCATTCGAGAAGGTCACATATACGTCCTCAGAGGTAACCATGACCTCTAGATTAACTTTAATTTCTTCAATTTGGCCTTGAATTGAGGAACGTCTTGCGATTCCGAACTCTTTGCGAATCTCTGCTAATTCATCCTTAATCACGGACATCAGCTTTCGCTCACTTGCTAATATGGACCGAAGATAATTAATCAGCTTATGTAATTCATCCATTTCCTTCGTTAATGAGCCGATCTCTAAATTCGTTAATCGATACAATTGGAGAATAAGAATTGCATCCGCCTGTCGTTCGGAGAACCCGAATTGAGCAACGAGATTATTCTGAGCATCCTGACGGTTTCTCGAAGCTTTAATGCATGCAATAACTTCATCGAGTATATTCAATGCCTTAATAAGACCATCGACCACATGCGCTCTATCTTCCGCTTTATCGAGGTCATGCTGAGAACGTCTGATCACAACTTCCTTCTGATGGGCTATGTATGCTACCAATATATCTTTAAACCCTAGCTGTCTTGGAGCTTTATTAACAATCGCGACCATATTGAAATTGTACGCAACCTGCAAATCGGTTTTCTTCAGCATGAAATTCAGTATGCCCTGTGCATCGACATCCTTCTTCAACTCAACCACGATACGTAAGCCATCACGACCGCTTTCGTCGCGAACCTCAGCAATGCCTTCGACCTTCTTCTCAATCCGAAGATTTTCCATTGCTACAACTAGACGTGTTTTGACAACCTGATAAGGAATTTCTGTGATGACAATTTGTTGCTTGCCACCCTTCAGATCCTCGATTGCTGTTTTCGCACGGATGAATATTTTGCCTTTGCCTGTTGCATAAGCCTCACGAATACCATCTTCCCCCATGATGATACCACCTGTTGGGAAATCAGGGCCATGGACAATCTTCAATAGCTCGTCCAGACTAATATTAGGTTGATCCATGATTGCAACACATGCATCGATAACCTCACTCAAGCTGTGCGGAGGAATTTCCGTAGCAAATCCTGAGGAAATACCACTGACCCCATTCACGAGCAAATTTGGGTAGCGAGAAGGCAGTACGACAGGCTCTTTGACCGTATTATCGAAATTATCCTTGAACTGAACTGTATTCTTCTCGATATCTCTTAGAAGCTGGACTGCAATCTTAGATAATCGAGCTTCGGTGTAACGCATAGCTGCTGGCGGGTCATCGTCAATCGAGCCCCAGTTACCATGCCCATCGACGAGCATATGGCTCATCTTCCACGGCTGTGCCATTCGCACCATGCCCTCATAGATGGATGAGTCTCCATGTGGATGGAAGTTACCCATCACATCCCCAACCGTCTTAGCAGACTTGCGGTAAGCCTTATCAGCTGTGTTACCAGCATCATACATCGCATATAGAATACGACGTTGAACAGGCTTTAAGCCATCACGAACATCTGGAATCGCCCGATCCTGAATAATATATTTGGAATATCTACCGAATCGGTCCCCTACTACATCCTCTAGAAATGCAGGCGTAAAATTCTCATTCATACTCATATAACCTCATTCACCCACTTATTCATCAATTTCCGTAAAATCTACATTATCAACAATCCATCGTTTACGAGGATCAACTTTATCGCCCATCAGTGTAGAGACACGACGCTCCGCCTTGGCTGCATCATCAATCTGAACCATATACATTAATCTCGTAGCAGGATCCATCGTCGTTTCCCATAGCTGATTCGGATTCATCTCACCTAGACCCTTGTATCTCTGTATATCAACATTACCTAGCTTTTTCACTGCATCAGCCATCTCTTCATCTGAGAAAGCGTATTGAAAGGGTGCATTCGCCTTTGTTGATTTCTTCGTAATCTTATATAAGGGCGGCTTGGCAATATACACTTTGTTCGCATCAATAAGCGGCTTCATGTAACGATAGAAAAAGGTAAGCAGCAGAACCTGTATGTGTGCGCCATCCATATCCGCATCGGTCATAATAATAATTTTGCTGTAATTACATTCATCGAGCTCGAAATCTGCCCCAGCCCCTGCGCCAATCGCATTGATGATATACCGATATTCATCGTTCTTCATAATGTCGGCGAGCTTAGCCTTCTCTGGGTTCATTGGCTTGCCTTTAAGAGGAAGTATCGCTTGATACTTCGAATCTCTTCCTTGCTTAGCAGAACCTCCAGCTGAATCCCCTTCGACGATGAATAATTCATTCTTCGTAAAATCCTTGGATTGTGCAGGTGTTAGCTTCCCGCCTAGACTCAGTGATTGACTCTTCCCCTTCTTACCGCTTCTCACTTCTTCTCTAGCTTTACGAGCGGCTTCCCTAGCCTTAGCTGCTTGAACAGCCTTCCTCAATAGCAATTGCGCTACCTGAGGATTCTCCTCGAGATACACAGACATCTTCTCTGCTACACAAGCGTCTACAATCGTTCGCGCTATTGCACTTCCAAGCTGATCCTTCGTCTGACCAACGAATTCGACGTCGCCCATCTTGATATTGATAACGGTCATCATACCTTCGCGAAGCTCAGTGCCTTCGAGATTCTTGTCCTTCTCCTTCAATACGCCCGCTTTCCTTGCGTACTCATTCATAATTCGAGTATATGCCGTTTTGAAGCCAGTTTCGTGCGTTCCACCACCTCTTGTAGGAATGGAGTTTACGAAGGATGCGATCGTCTCGGTGTATCCGTCATTGTATTGGAAAGCTAGCTCAACATCAACATCATCCTTCTCCATCGTAAAATGAATGACATCATGCAGCACGGTCTTATCCTCATTCAGGAATTTCACAAAATGACCTGCACCGCCATCATATTGGAACGTTTCTTGCTTATCGGTTCGTTCATCCTTAAGTGATATTTTTAATCCTGAGTTTAAGAATGCAATTTCCTGTAATCGCTCATACAACGGATCATAGTTAATAACGATCGAGGTTTGGAACACCCGTTTATCAGGCTTGAAGGTTACTTTCGTACCCGTTTTATTCGTATTACCCAGCACTTGTAGACCGGTGACTGGCTCTCCGACATGCTCTTTACCAGATTCATCCACCCAATATTCAAAGCGCTGCTTATGTACCTTGCCATCACGGTAAATCTCGACCTCCAGCCATTCAGACAGCGCGTTCGTTACCGAAGCTCCCACACCGTGCAGACCGCCAGATTTCTTGTAGCCGCTGCCACCGAACTTACCGCCAGCATGAAGTATTGTAAAGACAACCTGTGGTGTTGGAATTCCGGTTTTATGCAAGCCAGTAGGAATACCTCTTCCGTTATCTATTACAGTAATCGAATGATCTTTATGGATGATAACATCTATCTTGGTACAGTGCTTGGCGAGATGCTCATCGACGGAATTGTCGACAATCTCCCATACGAGATGATGAAGTCCAGCTGAGCTTGTCGTTCCAATATACATCCCTGGCCTTTTGCGCACGGCTACCAGGCCTTCTAATACTTGTATGTCGTCATCACTATAGGTAGATTGTTTCTCTAGAAGTCCTGTGAAGATATCTAACTGTTCAGTCATTCTCTAGCCCCTTTCAACAATGGTGCAACGTTCTTGCTTCGGTTAGCATTATAACATGACTTTGGAATAAGCGAATAGAAACTTGCGATAAATCTATCTAAATTTTTGGGATCATTCCTTAATTAAGAATGTCCTGTTTGGTGAATACAGTGAATGACACAATTAATGATCCTAACGCCCATATGGCAAGAACCGTCATAGAGAATGGCAAAGTCATTCCTTCAATCGGAGGAAGCTGCCCACTCAGATAGTCTGGCAAATCTAAATTCACCATGAAGAGATATTTCGCACTCTCCCATGAAGAAGCAATGTTCGCTAATATTAACCCCGCAATAATTGTTGCCATCATGATCACAATACTAGCGGCTGTACTTCTAACAAGTACCGATACCATCAATGCTAAACAAGCGACCGCCATCGCTGAGAACCAAGCAAGTCCACCCTGCATGATTAAGAATAACCATTGATCAATTGAATGAACATAAGCTGTATTCACATCTGTACCTTCAACCTGGAAGCCAGTTAACACAGGCATATCCCAACCATCATATCCAAATACTGACCCTGATATCAAATAAGCCAATAGGATAGTAATGATAATAATGAGAGATACGAACATTGTAAGAGCAATCAGCTTACTTGCTAATATCTTCCATCTTCTAACGGGACGGGTCAATAACATCTTGATCGTTCCACCTGATCGTTCACCCGATATTAAATCCGATGCCACAGCTAGTACCAATAATGGTAAGAATAACGAAACAGTTTCACTTAAAAACCCTCGAGTAAACGTTACACCATTCGGAGACTGAGGATTAATATCCTTGTCTAGATAGTACTGAAGCTGCTGGACCTGCACAGTCATGTACTTTTTCCACTCCTCGGGTACACGCGCACTTCCCAGACGATTGGTGTAATCTGTAATACGTTGCTGTGTTTCTAGTCTCCAATCTGTAGAACCAAACTGCTCTTGAAGATTCTGCGCAACCTTCATTTGAGCATATGTAAAAATCGGGATCAGAGCAGCTAGTACCAGTATGACCACCAAAAACCGTTTCTTCTTTATGATTTTCAGAACCTCATTCTTCACCAAAGGATAGATGCTAATCAATACTTTCACCCCCAGTTAAATTCAAGAATAGCTCCTCAAGTGAAGGTTTCCTGATCTGAAGAGCATGAACCTTGACTCCAGAGACAACCAGCTCGTGATTCAATTGGGATACCTCAGTCATATCCATTCTAACTGCCAATGCAACGGAGTTAGGCATTTTCGTTAAATCCGCCATCTCCAGCTCTTCTGCATCCGTAACCTCTAAGACACTAAAGCCGTCAAGCACCTTCATTGCCTTCTCACGGGAGTCTACATGAATTAACACCTTACCTGTTGACTGATCGAGCAGCTCGTCCACTTTGCCGACGGCAATGACTTCACCATGGCTTATGATTGCCACACGATCACACATCAGCTGTATCTCACTTAATAAATGACTGGAGATGAATAAACTCATGCCATCATCGGCCAGACGACGAATAAATTCTCTTAACTCCTTAATCCCCTGAGGATCTAGTCCATTCGTGGGTTCATCCATAATAAGCAGCTTCGGTTTACCCAGTAATGCTTGCGCGATACCCAGACGTTGCCGCATACCAAGTGAATACTTTTTTACCTTATCATGAATCCGGTTGTGCATACCTACAATATCTACTACCTCTTGAATCCGATCCTGCCCTATTCCAGGTACCATTCTAGCAAAGTGCTCTAAATTCTCCCAGCCTGTCAAATATGGATACATCTCTGGATTCTCAACAATTGAGCCCACCAGTCTCAGTGCTTCGGTATGCTCCTTATGAACATCGAATCCGCAGACCGAGACAGTCCCTTCTGTAGGGCGGATTAAATCAACAAGCATGCGGATGGTTGTTGTTTTCCCCGAACCGTTAGGACCTAAGAAACCGAATATCTCGCCACCGTATATATCGAAGGAAATGCCTTTAATGATCATCGTATTGCCGATTTTTTTCTTCAGATTTCTAACTGACAATACGTGCTCAGCTGAGTTGCTCATAATCGTTCACCTCCTGTATTGTCAATTAGTAGAGTGCTTGTACTGCACGTTCTGCCATTCGCTGATATCCTTCTTGGTTCGGATGGAAGTGATCGGTGTATAGATAATTCAGTAGATTCTTCTCGAATAAATCAGCGGTCGGAACAAGTATCATATTCGGATACGTATTGATAAATTCATAAGCTGTTTGATTCCATTTGGCAATAGCAAGCGAGGTTGCTCGTGATTCGTCCAGATCAAGGAACGGATTGAACAAGCCCATATAAACAATCGTAGCTTCGGGATTAATGTCATTTATTCTCATGAGGATTTGCTGTAATCGTTCTGCCGGTTCAGGTATACTCTTGAACAGCGCTTCTGGATCAATATTAGCCGAAGTGATGTCCAGCTCTTCTCTGACATATTTGAATAAATCGTTACCACCTATAGTGAATACGATAATGTCTGCTTTTGCTACGGTTTCGGCAACCGATGGCTTATCATTCAAATCCGCTAGTAATTGATCGGTTCTATATCCGTTCACACCCAGATTATTCAAGATATAAACTGGATTATCAGTAACCTCAGCTAATCTTTCCTTTATGTAACCAATATATCCTACCCCGGTTCGGTCACCAGTCCCTTTCGTCAATGAATCCCCAAGCGCTACGATTTCTATACGATTATCTTCCTTACCATTCTGCAGCTGATCTGGCACTCTTGTCACATCCTCGAATAAGGTCGCCTTAGGATTAACAACATCATTCACAGCATATACAAGTCCGAAGATGAGTAATAATGAAGATAGTAACGCAGAGATTCCAACAGTTGCCCAAATGAAGCTTGATGATTTCAATTTATTACCCCCTCATAGTGTTATTCTTAAGCTATATTATGTACATTTAAAAGACACACTCCATTTAGAGTAAAACTTCTGCATGAATTTTGCAACTTAGCCGCTTGTAATATTAAATTATCACTTGTAAAAATACAAAAATCGCGAAGTTTATTCGCGATCCGTTGTAATATAGCTACTTTAGAGCAAGCACACATTTCATAAGTAATACGTTCAAATCTTCCTGATCCGAAAATTATCCCCCAGCAGCGCCCAGTTCTGTGGAAATGGATTGCCTAGCACCCAGTAGCTAATTCCACGCAGCCCATACGACTTAATTAGATCAAATTTGGCTTGCATACTACGTGCATCCTCAAACCATACGATGTGCTCCTTACCTTCAGCATCATAATAACTATAATTAGGCGCTTGTGAGATGGGATCATAACGAATTATTGCTCCAACATTCCTAGCTTGTGTCACTGCCGCTTGTGGACTCAATGAACGAGCGAATTTCCCGCCCTGAACGAAAGGGAGTGTCCAATCGTAGCCATAGAGTGGTGCACCCATCATAATTTTCGCAGGCGGAATAACAGAAACGGCATAATCCAGTACAGCTCTTACTTGCGGAATCGGTGAAACTGCCATCGGGGGTCCACCAGACCAGCCCCATTCATACGTCATAATAATAACAAAATCGACAATTTCGCCATGAGCTCTATAATCATGGGCTTCATACCATTGCCCAACCTGTGCAGCACTGGTCTTCGGTGCGAGCGCGGTTGATACCAGCAGGCCTTCCTGATGAAGTCTCGCTGTAATCTCCCGGAGAAATTGATTATACAGCTCACGATCGTCAGCATACATATTCTCAAAGTCAATGTTGAGTGCCCGAAAGCCCTTTGCTTTCATAGTCTGCATTACCGATGTGATCAATGTGTTTCTTACAGCCGCATCTGTAAAAATTGCTCTTGATATCTCAGGAGAAAAATTACCCTCCTCGAAATTAGCTATAACCATCATTGGTCTCGAATCTGTAGCTCGAATTGCCTCCAAAGCAGCAGTATCCGCAGGTGCTACGAGTGCTCCCGTACGCAGAACACGATATTGGAATATGCTGAAGTAGGTTAACAAATCCGCATGCTCCTGAACTAAATTCCGATCACGTTCAGCAGTTGAAGGCTGCAGATAAGCATTAGACTCAATAATCGGCTTTGGGGCTTGAGGAATTCGCAATACCTGACCTGCCTGTAGCTGTGTAGGGTCCACATTAGGGTTAGCCTGAACCAAGCTCTGAAGAGGGATCCCTAGACGATTAGCGATGGAATAGAATGAATCCCCCTGCCGAATCGTATAGTAACTGCCTACAACCGGTAGGACTAGGGCTTGACCGGGGACTAATCTTTCTGGCTGGTCCAAGCTATTCAGTACAACGATACTTTCGGTCGTTACTCCATAGCGATTAGCTATTTGCCATAGAGACTCCCCAGGATTAACAACTGCAATCTGCATATAATGATCTCCCCGTTTCTTGTGATTACTCTTTCCTAAGCTATTCACAAGATGGGCGATTAGTGCCTATACACATAAGAAACCGTTCGGAAAGATCACCGAACGGTCATTATATAGCTGAACTATACTTGACTGCTACTAAGCTAGACGACTTCCTGCAGGAATCGATATTGGGCTTCGATCAGACCGTAATAAATACCTCTCTGCTCTAACAAACCATCATGTGTGCCCTGCTCCATTACCTTACCATGGTCCATGACAACGATCATATCTGCGTGTCGTATTGTTGATAGGCGATGCGCAATGATGAATGATGTCCTACCCTTCAACAATACCTTTAGGGCGCTCTGAATTTTCACTTCGGTTTCGGTATCGATACTAGCAGTCGCTTCATCCAAGATGAGAATTCGTGGATCCGCGAGAAGCGCACGAGCGAACGAGATCAATTGACGTTGACCCATTGATAATACATTGCCCCGCTCTTCGACCTGTGTATCATAGCCATAATGCATGCTCGAGATGAAATCATGTGCGTGAACGGCACGTGCAGCCGCCTCCACCTCGTCATTCGTTGCATCTAATTTACCAAATCGGATATTATCTCGTATGGAGCCCGAGAATATGAATGTATCCTGAAGCACAATGCCGACTTGGGAGCGTAAGCTCTGGATCGATACATCTCGCAGGTCATAACCATCGATCTCGCACCTACCTTGTATAGGGTCATAGAATCGACAGAGTAGATTAATGATCGTGCTCTTACCAGAACCTGTATGGCCTACCAAGGCAATCGACTGACCAGCGCTTACCTCTAGATTTACATCCTCCAGCACAGGTCTTCCCTTCTCGTATTCGAACACAATATGCTTAAGCTTAATATCTCCACGAATCGTAGGTAATTGAACCGGGTATTCCTTCTCCGCGACAGATGGACGTTCATCCATAAATTCGAATATACGCTCAGAGGAAGCCATAGCTATTAACAGCTGTGAATACATCTGACCTAGACGGTTAATCGGCTCCCAGAATTGAGAGATGAAGGTAGCGAACATGACGAACAAACCAATTGATATCTCATTACTTTCTACTAGGATTGCTCCATACCAGAATAGAATGAAGTAGCCTAGCCCTCCGGTAATTTCCAATATCGGGATGAAGATTTGATTTAACCCCGAGGCGACGTCCCAAGAACGACGATTATTGGTATTCATTTCATCGAAGTAGGTGATATTCTCTTTCTCCTGCGTATACGCTTGTGTTACCTTGATTCCTTGAATGCTCTCATTCAGATGCGAATTAATCCTTGATTGTCTTAAGCGCACATCCTGCCAAGCTCTTCGAATTCGCTTGCGCAAAGTCGTTGAGATTATAAACATTAGTGGAACTGTGAACATAATGGCAAGCCCTAGCTTGAAATTAAGTGTTAGCAGAACCGCGACAATCCCGATCAGGAGCACAACATCGATCAGCATATTCACGACACCGTTCGTGAACAAATCCTGTAGGGCGTTCACATCATTCGTAATACGTACGAGCACAGAGCCCGCGGGTCTTTTGTCGAAAAACCGAAAGCTTAGCTTCTGGATATGCGTGAACAAATCCTTACGAATATCACTAATCACCTGTTGACCAATCACATTCGTAATTCGGATGCGAATTCTATTGGCGAACAGCTGAAGGATATACAAGGCTAAGATTGTTCCAGCGAATATGGATAGGAACATCATGCTTCCATTCCCTGTATCAGGGTCAATAACCCTGTCGATTGTTGTCCCAATCAGGATAGGTACAGTCAGCTTCGTGGCGGCACCGTATAGCATGAGCAGGATTACAGGGATTAGCTTCTTAATAAAAGGCTTAATGTAATGACCCAACCGACGGAGTACTGCCCAATCGAAGGGCTTTAATAAAACTTCATCATCCTGATATACGAATCGGGTAGATTTGGCTGTCTTCAATTCTGCGCTCATGACTGCACCTCCGATTGCTGTGGCTGGTCCTCATATTGATTGTCGTAGGTGTCACGATATAATCCAAATTGAGAGAGCAATTGCTGATGCTTGCCCCGTTGAATGACCTTTCCTTTATCCAATACGATAATCTCATCGGCATGCTTCAGTGAGGAAATCCGATGAGCGATAATGAATGTTGTTCTACCTTGCATAATTTCCTTCATGCCCATCTGAATTTCATGCTCAGTATCCATATCAACCGCACTTGTAGAATCATCCATAATAAGAATCTTGGGATTCTTAATAAGCGCTCGAGCAATCGCGATACGCTGCTTCTGCCCCCCTGACAATCCCATACCGCGCTCTCCAACAATAGTGTCGTAGCCAAGCGGCATCTCCATAATAAAGTCGTGCGCTTGCGCATACTTCGCCGCTTGAATAATCTCAGCCATGCTCGCGTTCTTAATTCCATATGAGATATTATTCCGGATGCTTGACGAGAATAGGAAGGTTTCCTGGAATACGATACCAATCGACTGACGTAGGCTTTCTAGCTGAATGCCTCGAATATCCTTGCCATCTATCTTAATCGAACCTTCCTTCACATTGTAAGCTCTAAGCAGCAGCTGAATGATGGTGGATTTCCCTGAGCCTGTGCCTCCGAGAATTCCAATTACAGAACCTGGTGGAGCATTCAGAGTGAAGTCAACAATCGTTGGTGACGACTCGGGATATGTAAATTGTACATGATCAAACTGAATATGCCCTTTAATCTGATCCTTCGATAAGGCAATAGCGTCTTCCCGATCTTTGACATGCACATAATGGTTTAATATCTCTAGAACCCGCTCACCGGAAGCCTTCGATTGTGTATATTGATTAATATGAAAGCCAACGCCCCACATTGGGCCTATAACAAACCAGATTAAGCTAAAGAATGCAACTAGGTCACCGATCGATATAGAGCCATTAATGACCAGATTACCACCAACGAATAGCAAGGATACAACACATAATAGCGAGAAAATCTCCATGAATGGAAAATAGCGCGAGAATATGTATGCGGCACCTATCTGATTATTCTTATATTCATCACTGCGAACGTTAAACTTATCAACCTCAAAAGGCTCTCTTGCAAAAGACTTGATCGTTCGAACGCCCGTAATATTCTCCTGTACAGCGGTTGTCATATTACTCATTGCAAGGCGCATCATCTGGAATTGTGGATGAATCCGGCTCTCAAAGCGGATCGCTGTGTAGACCAGCAACGGCATCGTAGCCAACGTAACAAGAGTTAGCTGCCAATGGATCGTGAACATAATTGCTGCCCCAAATCCAACCATGAGGAATAAATTCAAGAACTGCGCAAACCCAAAGCCGATAAACTGGCGAACCGCATCCATATCTGCAGTAAGGCGGGACATCAGATCACCAGTCTTGGCTTTATCATAATATTGGAATGATAAATATTGAAGCTTACGATAGAGCGCATTTCGGAGATTATAGGCAACCCGATTACCTAATCTACCACCCGATAGACCATGTAATCCTTGGAAAATCGCCTTTATGACAATAACGCCTAATACGATCAGAGCTAATGTCAGCACCTGATCGTACTTCTGCCCCTTAATAATATCGTCTATCAAATAGCGTGTTAAAAGCGGATACACCATACCAACTGCTGTAGAAATAATTAAACTAATGATCGAGCCAAATAACAACCAACGTTCGTTCCAATAATACGATTTCAATTGCTTCAAAACATCCATTTAGATCCCCCTGAAAGTTGTTCCTATAGTGTATTACTTCAGATTTGAACACTATAGCACCATCAAGAATAACGTTCAACGAGGGGAATATACGATATTACGCCTAATATCGATGCATGTTCTTAATTTGTTCACAATATAGACCATTCTCTTTCAAATCAAGCTATTTAATGCAGTATCCGCGCAAGTCTAAATTCAATTTCTTCCATGTTAATGACAGCACTGTCATTAACAGCAAATCCATCGCAATATAACTGGAATTGCTCAAGCAATTTAGCTGACATTCGATTTGCTTCTTGCATGTATAGTTGCTCATAGTATTTGCTAAGTCGAGCCTCGTGCTCATCAACGTAATTACTGATGCCAGCATCCACCACATTCTGTAGAACAGCTTTAAGCTGATTCTTACCATCGCCCTCGAAGAATGCTTTGGCATTCTTGTAATGTTTGCTCAACACCTTATAATCGATTGCAGGCTCGATTAACGATTCCTCTACCTCTGGCGTTAAGAAGGGATCGAGTAGTACTTCATCACTAATGAAATCCTCGCTGTACTGAGTGATCGCGAGCAGTAGCCGCTCTCTCCAGCTTGCAAGCTGATGACGAATAAAATTTTCCATCCGTAATGAAGTAGCTAATACCTCTTGTGACACCTCAATAGAAGCGGATTGCAACAATTCCTTCCATGCTGAGGTCAGAGCTATTGTTATATTCCTTCCATCCTCTTGTAGAACGGAAGGGTGGAATGATTCGTTATACCACTCACCGAAACGGAACCCACATCGTTGCTTCACATAATAGAGAAGCTCGTTAAGCTCTTGTCGAACCATCGACGTGACAAGCTGCCCCATGTGAGACTCAAACTCAGCGTGTACAACAGGGATTAAGGACTGTCTGTGTTCTCTCTCCAGTTGAAGCTGTTCTGAGCTAAGACGGGATTGTTCTACGGTTTGATGTACTGCCTGTACAGCTTTATCAAGCTCAAGCTGCGCTGAGCGCAAGGCAACGCCAGCTAGCTCATCGATCGCAAACCTTGCAAAGCTATGTTCGAACGTCTGCATGCCAGAGCGCTCTAGTGCCGTATAATTCTGGTCTATACGAGCTTCAAGAGCTAACCGACTGGATACCGGATATATACGTGGATTTCGAATGCCATGCAGCTGTAGCTGTTTACTTACATGATCAACAACGACTTCTAGCTCATTCACCGAATCAGCAAGATCTGCTGCATTGATAATAAAGAACATTTTGTCTAGTTCAAAGCTATCCTTAACCCGTCCTAATTGTTGTAGAAATTGCTTGTCCGACTGTGAGAATGCATGATTATAATAAGTTACGAACAGAATAGCATCTGCATTCTTGATATAATCAAAGGCAACACCTGTATGTCTAGCATGAATGCTATCTGCTCCCGGCGTATCTACTAGAATTACACCTTGATCAGTAAATGCTGAGCTATAATGAAGATCAATCCGTTCAACAAAGCAGGACTTCGTCTCATTCGCTACGTATTGTCTATATTCTGCTTCATCAGCTAGCCATTCAGTACCTAGCTTAGTGTGACTATCCAGCCAGCCCTGCTCTATGGCCTGTAAGAACGATCGATGTGCCTTACCTTTGCTAGATACACGATCTAAGCTCATCCCGCGAATAGCGCTTACTGCACGCTCTATAGACTCGAACGGTTGAGTGCTCCCAAGCATATTGAACGAATGACGGATATCCGTGAGCACAGCCTCTGCAGACTTCATTCTGATGCGCGCCGTGAGATGAGCTCTCTCGTCATCGGTTGGAACGATTCGATTAATCGCTGCCGTTGTGGGATTAGGAGAGACCGGAAGAATAGCTTGACCCATCAATGCATTCGCGAACGATGACTTACCCGCACTGAATGCACCGAAGAGAGCAATTGTAAATTGATGATTTCTTAGCTTCTTAGCTCGATCTAATAGAGATTGACGAATACTGGATACGGATTGAATAGGTTCGAGAAGCATGGCACTTTGCAATAATCGTTCGGCCATCTCCTCCATAACCGTACGGTATTGAAATGAATTCGTTTCTTGATTATTGTGTAAGCTTTCAGCATTACGATCCTCATCAAGGGATAATGAGAATGGTGAGTTTACAGATGGCTCAGATAAATTCTCACCCAATAAGCTCGAATGTTGAGACGAGACACCTTGAATCATCGTATTCGTATCAGGATACGTGATACGCTCCCCCTGAACCCGTTCAAGCTCAGACTTAAGCAAGGACAGGTAACCATTACACTCTTCATCTAGCTGTTGAGCAGCTATCCGCTCATTCATCAACAATGTTAATTGCTCTGCTCTTTCCAGATGGTACGCAGCTGAATGTCCAACCTGCTCTGTTAAAGCCTCAAAGATGTATTCGAACAAATCTGTTGCTTGCTTGCGTAAGCCTGTCTTGATCTGTTCAGATAATTTACTGCTGAATATCATCGTATATTCAGCGGTAAAGCCTGCTGACAAATTCACTTGATCAGCGATCCAATCCGAGGATATGTTCGCTTCTAACTCAGGAATTTCAATATGCTTCTTCTGTAATAGGGGGGCAATCTCTGGTAGTTGTATATAGCTTTGAAGCATATGATTCAGATGCCACACCAGCTGCTTAGCCGTGTGATCCTGAACCATTAACGTTAATGCTCGCAGCCGTTCAGCTGACTCAGCCTTCGTCTTGGCAGTACTGAACAATAAACCGACCCTGAAACCCGGTTTACGGCTCTGTAGATAAGCATCAACAAGCTCCCTCGCTGTTGCTGATATGATAATCGCATTGTTAACTAGCCTCGTAAGCTCTTCGCGAAATTTCTGCTTCAGCTCCAAGGGCCCTTGTTTAATCTGTTCTATTGTTTCTTGAAGCTCTTCCCATTCAAGCTTCAACTGATCCAACGACACTACTTCTAACTCTGGTTGGACAACCGCTGGATAGACATAGCGAACATGCTCTTGTATGAGATGCGAGCATGATAACTCAATACTAGCTTGTATGATGGCGCTAGCATTAAACTTAATTTGCTCGAATAATTCCATTAGCTTATACCAATCACTAAACCGGTGACTAGGCTGCTTAACGGATACGAACAGGTAACCATCTGCCTGAATTCCCCAGTTTGCGAAGGCCATCTTGACGTCCTCTACATAGCGTTCAAAGCTTAGCTCCTGCTCATTATGCTTATCCACTTGATTAATGATAATGTAGACTGGCTTACCCCAGTCCTTCAGACGTTTCGTAAAGTTAAAGTTCACTTCCGATTGAACGTGATTATAGTCAGTAATATAGAATACGACATCCGCAAGATGTAACGCTGACTCGGTTGCCAGCCGATGAGCGTCATCCGTTGAATCAACACCAGGAGTATCCATCAGGATAAGCTGATCAGCTAATATCGGGACCGACAAGCGGATATCAATTCTCTCCACCTCAACCCCATTCTTGCTTAATTGATCGATTCTGGTAATAAAATCATCGTCGACTACCGCTGTTGTTGCCCGGATGCCAGCTTCGGACGGAATTGTTTCGAAAACCCCATTCTTGAATTGTACGACCGCCTCTGCCTTACCTTGCTCTATATTCTCAATCATAACCAGATTTGCACTAGTAGGAATAGGCCCGGCGGCTAATACCTTGGTACCGCATATGCTGTTTATTAGACTGGATTTACCTGCTGAGAAGTGTCCACACATCGCAATAACCGTTTTATTCTTTTGCAGCTTTTCTAGCAGCTGTCCGGTCTGTACAGCATGAGTATGATCACCACGCTCCGACATTGCTGTTTGAATACGTTGTATTGTTGATGTAAGAGACATGACTTAATAACTACCTCTCTATGCTTCATTGATTAATAATAATATATATAAAAAAAGAAACCGGATCTAAGACCCAGCCTCCCTTAATTTCCCTTGGATGTAATCTTAGCTTTGAAGGCTCAACTCTGGAAAGAAAATTTCGAAAACCTCACCATGCTGCAATATGGTAATATTCTTATCTTTAATTCTCATTACAACGACTTCTGGCTTTTCCTTCAAACGATTTACATATTCATCATCAATCTCTCCAGAATCGCTAAATACAATACCGTTGATTTCCTTCTCTTCATTATCAAGCATCGGTGTGTCTATGATCTCTTCATAAATATCAGAGAAAACCTCAAAGTCCTTCGTGTATACGGAAATGCATCTCATCTCATCCCAACCTTATCTTTTAATAGTATTTTTTGCCGAATTTTTCTTTTTCATTCTTAGTTTACCTTCTCGACAAATATCAACCAAGGGGCAAACCTCACATTGAGGGTTCTGCGCCTTACAATGATATCTTCCGAAAAAGATAAGACGATGATGCGTAACCGTCCATTCCTCTTCAGGAATTTGCTTCATAAGCTTCTCTTCCACTTTAAGAACACTATCAGATTGTCCTGCCAAACCAAGTCGCTTTGCAACTCGTTCAACATGAGTATCTACTGCAATAGCGGGAACACCGAAGGCATTGGATACAACAACATTCGCTGTCTTACGACCTACGCCTGGTAGTTTCACAAGGTCTTCATGTGAGCTCGGAAGCACTCCATCGAATTCCTCGAGTATCATCCGACATAAACTTTGAATGAACTTCGCCTTATTCCGATATAATCCTATACGTCTTATATCCTGCTCCAGTTCATCGAGAGGAACAGTTAAATAGTCTTCAGGATTCCTGTATTTAAGGAACAAATCCTTGGTCACCTTGTTCACGGTTTCATCTGTGCATTGGGCTGATAATAGAACAGCAATGGTTAGTTCGAACGGATTAGAATGGTGCAATTCGCAGTGTGCATTAGGAAACATGCCAGCCATTGTATCCAGAATATGTCGAACCTGCTTCCTCATGGCTGTAAGTCCTCCTCCCCCGAGAACAGGGCTATCCGAATGAATGGCTCCGAACAACAGTTTACCAAAGTCCTGTCCCTAAGATCAACTATTCTCAGAAAAAAGATACAGAGCAAACACATATTTGTGTTTGCTCTGTGTCGAATTCGTGTTGATTTACTATACTTTCTCGATTTCAACAATTTTCCCATTAAGGAAGTAGACCATCAGCTCACTGCCCTTGGCTAATGAAGATGCCGCTAAAACCGTTGTCCCTTTGTGAATATACGCATTATCAGCTAACACGAATTTGTTCTGATCCGTTAACAGTGCTCTACTCAGTTCCACAGTTTTAGTAGCATCTGTATAACCCAATAAGGTCTTCTTAACAGGTGAGAGTACTGTCATCCATTTAGAACCACTCTTACCCACTACAACCTCTACACGATCATTAACGGCCACCGTGCTAAGAGTAGTGGAAACAGTCGCATTCTTAACAACTCTCACAGATGTTATATTGTTGATCGTTTTGGCGATCTTACCGAATTCATCAACCGTGATTGAGCCTCCGCTAGCATTAACAGCAGTCAGCTTCCCAACAGTTACTGCAGGAATATATATAGCTGTTGTTGTTGTACCTGCCATTGTTGCTTCGATATACATATTGTCTGTAATATCTGCATAAGTTGCAATTGGTTTAGTATGATGTGTAATTGGAATCGATGATGTGTTGAATATGTCTGATGTAGTTGATGACTCACCAGTAACCGTTAATTTGTAGGAATACTTCGTAGCTACTCTATAAATTTGAGTACTGAACAATTTAATTTGAGTCGCTTTCTCCTGATTGCTATCCAGAATGATCTGAACATCAGAGCCTATGGTCAAGTCGGATAGAGTAGCGTTAGTTTTACCGAAGACTTCAACTGAAGGAACCGTTGTATATGATAATGACAGGTCACCATAATATTCGGAATTGATTCTTATCGTCTTCGTCGTCGTATTGATCGACAATAATTCACCATCATATTTCGTTGAGATGGCCATTGCCATAATCCGGTTACCGGAATATGTAATATCTACCTTCTTTCCTTTTGTAAAGAAGGTGTTTATATTAGCAATTGCAATTGTTGTGCTTCCGACTTCTAATATGGTAGAGTCATTAATTTCGTAATCGTCCGCTTTAGCGTTCTTATCCTTCTTCAGATAAACAATATTAGCATCCGAGTCATATGAGAAGAACTCCAAACCTAGCTTTGTCTCGATAGAACGATTCAGCACCGTAATCTTAGTGACCAGGTTATTACCATTCAATTGGATTAATACACGATCATCTTCTTGAATATCAGCAAGGTCAGCTCCAGCTAATCCTGTTATAAGTACAGCAACGGCCTTATCGATAGAATAACCAACGAACTTATTATCTGGTGCGAATAGTGTGATAATCTCGTCCGTAACATTAACCGATCTGACAATGCCCTCTTCAACAACTATGCTAGCCTTAGTAACAATGAATGAAGTCACTACATCATCCTTTAATTCTACTGTAACCTCATCTCCAATATTAAGCTCACTGAGACTCGCTAATGTTCGTGTGCCACTTGTAATATTCAACCCTGTCGGAATATTATATTCATCTGATGTGCCAGTATTGGTTTCTTTCACTTTTACAATACGATTTGTGGTTTGGACGTTATCTATTATGCCAACCACCGTCTGGAATACGGGAGCGGCCTTGACAATAATATGCGTAATATCCGTACTAGCGCTTCCGCTTATTCGTTTGAGCTCCAATGTACTGCCTACCGTTAGATCGGATAGGGAAAGTCCCTTTACCTCATTAGTAACTTCAACATCGGTCGCATACTTGAACGATTGAGAAGCACCATCGATATTAAGCGAGACGGTCAAATCCATTCTGGATATTGATTCCATCGTCCCAATAAACGACTCCATCGTCACTTTCTCATCAGAAATCTCAACATAATATGCGATGCCTTGATCGTGGATAATGGTTAGATAATCACCTACCGTAATACCCGATACTAGGATGGGATTATTGCTCTCTTCCGTGTAAAATTCTGCATTGGGATGAGTGGTATAGTTTTTTACCAAGCCTGTATTCTCTTCGATTTGTATAGAAAATGCATTCGAGCTAACCACTGTCCCGCTTGAGATCTTCACACTTCGCTGATCAAGATGCTGCTCGGCTTGACCTAGCAGAACCGCCATCTCCGCTCTCTTGATCTGACCATTCGGATTAAAGCTTCCGTCAGGTAATCCATTCACAATACTAAGTGACTGAGCAATGTTAATAAATCCGGTGTATCCATCGCTAATCACATCTTCATCCGTAAATCCTGTATCATCATCATTGGCAAGCGCAGCTTGCTCCTGCTGCCCAATAGCTCTGACAATTAACTTCGTAATCCATTCGCGGCTTGCATATTCCGTTCCCCAATTACTGGTTGTAGTCGCTAACTCCTCGGGCATCGTTATCAGCTTCTCATTAAGAGCTAACACCACATAAGGCTGTGCCCAGGTATCTACTTTAATAGGAAGGTTGGAGGCTACATTCTTATCTATCTCATCTTGCTTACCCATCATACTGGTAATCATAATAATTGCTTCTTGCTGAGATATAGGATCTTCCGGCCGGAATTTCCCATCACTGCCTTGTGCGAAGCCTAATAGCGCAATTTTGGAAATAAACTTTTTGGCCCAGTGCTTACCTGTATCTGAGAAGCTACTGTTAGGTGAGCTAACAGTACCTCCTGTCTCTATCTCTACTGCAAGCGCAGCTTGTGGCAATACTAGACATATTATTAAGACAACAATCAGCATTTGCTTCACAGATAATTTCAATCCCTTATTCATTGTTAATCTCCTCCCAAAGTATAAGTAATATTATAATTCCAGCATGATATATTGCTTAATTCCTTCAACAATGGAGGCTGCCACCTTATTCTGCATCTCCTCTGAAGTCATGATCGATTCCTCCACTTTATTGGATAAATATCCAATTTCCAGCAGAGCCGCTGGCATCGTTGTTTCCTTTAAGACCTTGTAATCCATCTTCCTAACTTTACGATCTGGAAACCCTGTTGCCTGAAGGATATGCTCATGAAGTATGTCTGCAAGCTTGATACTATTACTGTTATGGTAGTAAGTTTCTGTTCCTCTAGTATTCTTGTTCGTGAAGCTATTCGCATGTAAGGAGATGAATATGTCTACTTGATCACGATTAGCCACAGCTACTCTATCTTCGGTAGTTAAATATGTATCGTCATGCCTGGTTAAGATTGGAGTGATTGTGCTCTCGCTCTCTAGTAAACGGTAAATCTTATGGGATAATGAAAGCGTATAAAGCTTCTCCTCATCCTCACTTACTCCCGCAGACCCTGGGTCTCGCCCTCCATGTCCAGCATCAATGATAATCCTTAATACATCTGCCTTTAATTGTTGATCACTCTCATAAGCCTGATCCTCACTACTTGTTATCATGGTATGAATGGAAGCAACTCGCCCAGCTAGGAGTGATTTGATTGTATCCATATGTACGGGTACTTTCTTCGAAAGACCTTTCACAATGTGATTATAAGAATCGATCTGCGTTATTGTGTGACGATTAATCCCCACTCCAGCTTTGGCGTACGTTAGCATAGGAAGTAAGAGTGCTGGAATAATGATCACTACAGTGAATAGATATCGCTTCATAGTCTCACCTCTAAGCTGCTTCTCTCGATATAACTAGCGTTTATTCCGATAACTATCATCATATTTCCGATAAGTATCTTCTAAACTAAGCTCTATTATTATTCTAGCAAAGCAGTCTATGAATTGACAGTAGAAACTATTCAATATGAAATAATCACCACTATTTTAGACGTTAATAGATTCATAAAGTTGCATAGTTTCGAAGATTTGACTGAGGTAGGAGCTTGTCTGGTATAAGACTGAGGGTTTCCTTCGACAAGCATTCAGAGCATGAAACCCTTAAGGAGTAGATTGCTATTGGGAAATGAAAAAAACGACGACAGCAAGATTAACGAACAGAAGAAATTTTCGACCTTTACTTTAGGATTAAATTCGAAATCGAATAGCTATAGCGCAGGAGCTAGCATTAATCACTAAGATGTTACTTTTCAACCTAATTTAGAACATTTACAAGGTACTGTAGCGCTAACTATAGAGTTAAACGTGT
>DFXU01000074.1 GCA_002383285.1 Caryophanales bacterium UBA4100 | reverse complement strand
GCATTCCGCTGCGCGAATTATATCGGAGGAAGTACTTAGAGTTTCCACCTCCGAATTCACCATGGGGTGCATTGAATTATGACTTTGGTCTGGAGATGGCTGGTTATATGTCGCGAATCGCAGTACTTCCAGGGGAAATTTACCCGTATCGGTATTACCCGAATGATCCTTGGTTCTGGCAGAATCCTTGGACCGATCTATATGACCGTGAGCCACATGATATTTATTGCCCACTCAGCGCGGCACGAGTGAATGAAGAAGGCGAGCTGGAGTCTCCTGGTATTGTGGAAATCCTAACGATTGATACAGAGAAAGGTGAGCTGCCTGAAGATACAGCACTCGAAGTCGCAACACACATTCGTAAAGCTCTGAAGGATTTTCCCGATGAGCCGGGACTATTAACCTGGGTGTATCCATTCGACGAGCTGCATGACGCAGCCGCCGCGGGCTCAGCGAATACAGGCTCCGCATTCTTCAACGATTGGTTTGTCCGAAACGCAATTAATGAAGGCTTCCCATTGAATACGGTTATTAGCTCGGAAAACTTTAAGACGCTCGATCAAATAAGGAGCAAGGCTTTGGAGGATACCATCTTAGTCACTTCAACGTTCTGGCTGAAGGGTGAATCATCACGCCGTATCGTTGAACGTGTTAAGCAGGGTGGGAGGGTATTGCTGTATGGACCAGTGTTAGATGAGGAGCTCCTGAAGCTTCTGAATTTGTCAATGACAGCAGGTATCGATGGAGAATGTAAACTATCGATCCAGTTAGCTACTGATACAATAAAGTCCGAACCAGCTTTGCTAAATAAGCTAAATCATCGTTCTCACATCTCGAATGGTGCTTTGCATGAGATTATTGCTGATTCCGATGATGTCGATACTCACATTCGTGCGACGGTCGAGCAGGACGGTGAACAGCGTGTGTTTGCATTGACTCGGGCATTGCCGTCTTGGAACGGGGGGAAAGTCGTTTGGGTGCGCGGCTCAATGCCTTTTAAGGAAGCGGGAATCACACATCTGCCAGTCCGTCAAGATACAGAATTTGCTGATACTTCGATCCTTGCTCGTTACTTGTTGCAGGATTTCGGCTATACCATCATGCAATCCAAGCAGGATGAACACGCTCCATCCGCATTACTGTTTATCGCACGTAAGGACAATGGATATATGTTCACAGGATGTAAGCAGGATACGTCTGTACAGCTGCGATTTAAGTTTCCTGAGGGCATGCCGCTTCTGATTGGGCAGACGATGGAAGCAGGCAAGGAGACCGCTTTATATTCACTTCATCGCACGTTCCACAATGAGTGTCGGATATTCGTAGATCAGAATCAACCATCATTAGTATCCTGTCGGGAAGGTTCGCCCCTTCCAACCAATAAGAAACGAAAGCTCAGTAATCTTACATCCCGGAGGCTGATTATTACGAATTTGGATCAAGCAAGGGTGATTATTTATCCGCCGATAGAAGCGATTTCAGATGGGCTTGTCGAAGTGAAGCACGAGGATGCATATTTAGACCTAACTGGTAAATTCGGGCCAAATACGCTTACCATAGAAAAAGTAAGTGGGACTATAGAGGTGACGTGGTAATGAGGAGAGCTTCTCACGGATTACAGGAAATAACGGGTGAGACGTTGGTCTTCAAGGGTATTGAAGAACAAAAGCTTAGGTATGCTCCCATAGATGGTAAGGTGGTGCTCCTTCAAGGACCACAGACGATTCCGCTACTCTTCTCAGAAGGGCATGATTACATTATCGATTATGAGCTAGGTACCATTAAACGTACTGTACAAAGCCGAATTCCTGACTGGCAGGAGCACCCGATGTATGGCAAAGCAGGATTCGATCATCGGGATTATCCTGACTATTCGAATGCTCGATTTACCTGTACAATTGATTATTCTACAATGGCTGTGGGGAAGGCCGAGGCCATCGAAGAGAAGATCAAGCCTCTCTTGTTATCACAATTGCACGAGCGGATATCCAGACAGAGGGAAGTAACCTATGTGGTATTCGGTGATAGTATCAGTACCGGTGCGGAGGCAAGCATTAAGGAATTGGCCTATCATAATCGGTTTGCAGCAGCGCTGCGTAACCGTTATCCCCATACAGAAATTCGAGTTGAGATGATGGCACTCGGTGGAGAAGGCTCTCGTAGAGGTCTTGAACGCATTGAGGATATTATTGCCTTACAACCGGAGCTGGTTACTATCGGCTACGGCATGAACGATCAGAATCGCCAGCCAGATGGCACTAATTCAACCCCTCTTGAGGAGTTCGAACAGAATATAAGCGAGATGGTATCTAGAATTAGACAGCACACATCAGCCCAAATCATTGTGATCACACCATGTTTACCTAACCCTAACTGGATATTCGCAAGTGAGAATGTGACCGACTACGCCGAAGCGATACGTCGAATTGGCTACACATCTGGTGTGGTTGTTGCTGATGTCCAGCGTCTATGGCTAGATGAGCTTGCGGCAGGGAAGACACATGAAAGCTTACTGCTTAACAATATCAATCATCCGAATGATTACGGACATAGGCTGTATTATTCAGCATTAGAGGGGTTATTGGAGTAATCGTATCATTAATTAAGCGGGACTGCCCCAAACAGATTTTGGGCAGCTCCCTTTTTTATCATGTAAGCTATTAATATTTCCCAGTTCACATAGTCCGTTATAGATGAACACCTCAATATAAAGCAAGAATCACACGAATGTCTCGTATCTAAGCAAATCCGCTACCCTTTATAATCAAGTTGTAGAAACACAAAACATAGAAGCGAGGGGAAAATATGAGGTTGAAAAAAACAGGAATACTCGTACTTGTATTCATTATGATGGCAGTTCTTATGCTTAGTGCGTGCTCGAACTCCAATAATGAGAGTGCAACAGAGAAGATTGAGCAGGAGGAAGAGCAAGTAAGTGAGACAAACAATAATAAGGACGAGAAGCCTGCAGCACCAGCAGACCCATTAGGTAAGTACGAGCCAGCTATCGAGGTTACAACGGTTCGTTTTGTCAATCAAGGGTTCAAATATGATGCAGGTAAATCAATTGATGACAACATCTGGACGGATATATTCAAGGATCAGTATGGTATTAATGTCAAGAATCTATGGGTTGTTGACGAATCACAATATCGACAAAAGTTGAACATCTCCATTGCGTCAGGTGAAATTCCCGATTTTATGGTTGTTAACAAGGAAGAAATGCTGAGAATGTACGAATCGGACCAACTGGAGGATTTATCGACACAGCTTGAGGAATATGGAAGCGACTACCTGAAGGATATGCTTGATCAAGATAAAGGCGCTGCATTACGTACGGCTACTTTCAATGGCAAGCTTGTGGGCATCCCGCAAATGCAGGTGAACGGAGGTGTCAGTACAGGCGAGATGATCTATCTGCGTTATGACTGGCTGCAGAAGCTTAACCTACCTGAGCCGAAGACGATCGATGATGTCATTAAGATCGCGACAGCATTCGCCAAGGAAGATCCCGATAACAATGGCAAGAACGATACTGTAGGTCTAGGCGTGAACAAAGATCTATTCCAGGCTCATGGAACGTTGAAAGGCTTCTTTAACGGATTCCAGGCATATCCAGATATGTGGATGAAGGACAGCAGCGGCAAGCTGGTCTATGGATCCATTCAACCAGAGATGAAGGCCGCGCTAGAGAAATTAAGCCAGCTTTACGCTGATGGAGTTATCGACAGGGAATTCACAGTAAAACCCTGGAATAAGCTTGCGGAAGAGATTGCAGCGAATAAGCTAGGATTAGCTTACGGCAGTGTATCTGATGGTGGACATATTCAGAAGGCTAACAAGGACAACAATCCAGAGGCTGAGTGGAAGATATATCCGATTGTGTCCTTGGATGGCAGCAAGACCCAACCACAGCTAGCCGATACGGCGAACAATTTCTATGTAGTGAAGAAAGGTGCTAAGCACCCAGAGGCGATGATTAAATTAGCTAACATTTATCTAGAGCACTATTATTTGACCAGCTATGCGCCGGAACCGAATCCGTTCATCTCCAGAGATGAAGGAATATTCCCAGGCAAGTACCCTCCTGTAGTTATCGATCCGCTAAACGTGAACTTAGATGCCTTCCGACTTGTGCAGGACGCTCTTGCTAAGAAGGATGGAAGTAAGCTTGGCTTCCCGGCAAATGTGCACTTTGACAGATTGACCAAATTCGCAGCGGGTGATGAGAAAATGTGGTTCTCCACAGCGGTATTCGGGGCAGAAGGCTCATACAGTGTTATCGATTATTATGATAAGAATGGACTTGGAATCTACAGTGACTTCCAGGGTGCAGCAACACCTACAATGTCGGACAAAATGTCTTCCTTGAAGAAAATTCAGGATGAAACCTTCACCAAGATCATTATGGGTCAATCGAAAATTGATGCATTCGATACATTCGTTGAGGAATGGAAGAAGCTTGGTGGTGACAAGATCACAGAGGAAGTGAACAAATAATTCAGTTATAGGATGAATATAAGCTGCTCAAGAGAAGGCGAGAATTCTCGCCTTCTTCTATCTTTATAACGGAGGGAACCTACATGTTTCGAAAAAAATGGCGCGTTGAACTTCCTTTACACCTAATGCTCATTCCAGGGCTTATTGCCATTTTGATCTTTAGCTATATTCCTATGGCTGGTGTCGTCATCGCCTTCCAGGATTTTATGCCAGTTAAAGGCTTGTTCGGCTCCGAATGGATCGGTCTGGAGAACTTCTCATATATGGTGGAGCTTCCAGACTTTTATCAGATTCTCTGGAATACCATCTTCATTGCAAGCATGAAAATTATCGTTGGGCTTATTGTTCCTGTTACGATTGCTATGTTATTAAATGAGATTCGAAAAGAAGTTTATAAACGCTCAATTCAAACCTTAATCTATCTACCGTACTTTCTGTCCTGGGTCATACTGAGCGGGATACTAATTGATATCTTGTCTCCGAGCACAGGTATTGTGAATATAATCATTCAATGGTTCGGACTCGATTCAATCTTCTTCCTAGGTGATAATCGTTGGTTTCCTTACACGTTGGTCATATCTAATGAGTGGAAGGAATTTGGCTTTAGTACGATTGTATATCTTGCAGCAATTGCAGGGATTAATCCATCCTTATATGAGGCAGCTATTGTAGATGGAGCGAATCGTTGGAAGCAGACATTGTACATCACCCTGCCGGCAATGGCACCGATCATTGTCCTCATGGCAACACTTAGTATTGGGAGTATCCTCAATGCAGGCTTCGAGCAAGTGTTCAATCTGTATAGCCCTGTTGTATATGAAACAGGCGACATCATCGACACCTTTGTATATCGGATCGGTCTAGTTGAAGCTCAATATGGCTTGGCTACAGCTGTCGGATTATTGAAGTCTGTAGTTTCATTGATCCTTATATCAGTTTCATACTTTATGGCATACCGGTTCGCTAACTATCGTATATTCTAGCGCTTTAATAAAAGGAGGAGAGCTCTGTGGTCGGGCATACATCTTGGTCTGGCAGGTTGTTTACATTAATCAATTATAGCTTCTTGACCGCATTATCATTGCTATGTATTTTACCGCTCATTCACTTATTCGCGATCTCATTAAGCTCTAATGCAAGCGCTACTGCAGGTGAAGTTTTCTTATGGCCAGTAGATTTTACATTCAAATCTTATGAGTTTGTTCTCGGTCAATCAGCCTTCGTCAAGTCTATGGGTGTGTCCTTACAGCGTGTAATCTTAGGGGTATCCATCAATATGATTCTTACCATTCTAGTTGCTTATCCGTTATCTAAGGAATCTTCAGCTTTAAGTGGTAGAACTGTGTATGTATGGATATTCGTCTTTACGATGCTGTTCAGCGGTGGTATTATCCCAATGTACATGACCATGAGGTTACTTGGATTGCTAGATACGATATGGGTGCTTGTGCTGCATGCAGCCGTACCGGTATTCAATATCGTCATTCTGTTAAACTTCTTCCGAAACTTACCTAAGGAGCTTGAGGAGGCGGCACTTATTGACGGTGCTGGGCATTGGCGTATTATGTGGAGTATCTTCGTTCCACTGTCGGCGGCATCGATCGCAACGGTTACCTTGTTCTCCATTGTCATGCACTGGAACGCTTGGTTCGATGGTATTCTCTTCATGAATTCACCAGATAATTATCCATTGCAGAGCTATCTGTACACCATCGTTGTGGGGATGAATGCGATTATCAACAGCTCGACGGATTTAGAGCTATTACAGATGGTATCGGACCGGACTGCCAAGGCAGCCCAACTGTTCGTGGGTACATTGCCTGTACTCATAGTCTATCCATTCCTCCAACGTCACTTCACTAAAGGGATAGTTCTTGGTAGTGTGAAGGAGTAGTATATAGACAGACACATCTCAAAGGAGAACAACTATGCGCTTGATTGGGAACAGGAAGCGATTCTCTATATTTAGCAAGCTTGTTCTTGCATTCCTCGTTGTCATCACACCTATCTATTTATTAGGAGCCTACATCAATGATGAGGGAGCCC
Source organism: Caryophanales bacterium UBA4100 (assembly GCA_002383285.1). Classification (GTDB taxonomy): domain Bacteria; phylum Bacillota; class Bacilli; order Paenibacillales; family UBA4045; genus UBA4045. The sequence goes on along the minus strand of DFXU01000074.1, from coordinate 28,050 downwards.
GTATTGTAGATAGGGAAATTTCAAAGTCTCTACAGCAGCAGGTTCGATTTTATCTAACGTCACTGGAGACCGAGATTGAGCGTATGACCGTTCTTCAACGGGAATTTATGAATGATGAGGATCTAGAGGCCCTATCCATGATGATGGAGAGGATGACTACCTATGAACGGCTCACCGCGATGAAGCGGCTACAGAAGAGATTAAGCTTGATAAAAGCATCGAGTATGTATATCTCCGAAGCCAGGGCGTATATTCCTTCTGTAGCCAGAATCATCTCCTCCGATCCAGCTATAGATCGGTTGGACCAGCTGCAGATAGATCAGCTGAAGAAAGATATTCTGATCTCTGCACCGCCTTTTATTCTGAAGGATAATGAGATCTACATCCGTGAATATTATCCAAGTCCATATAACCTGGATACTCGGAATCCAAACTTCGTGCTAGAGATACAGGTTTCTATCTCCGAGCTACATCGATTTCTGGCGCAGCTGCCCGGCTACGAGAATGGTGGTGCTGTCATGATCCATGAGCATGCAGTTATCGTTAGTGATAAACACGCTACCTCCTTTAATCGAATCAGCGATGATCTAAACCAGCAATTAGTCTTATCTAGTGCTATGGATGAGAGTGATTCGGGAGATGTCACGCAGGCGCATACTGAACGTATATCCCTCCAGGGTGAAGACTTCTTAACTGTTCATTTGTATTCACCGCTATTAAATTCTCATATGGTTGTGTACGTGCCTGAAATTGAGGTTATGGGACCAATTGTGAAGTATCGGACCTACATGTGGTTGATATCAGGCATTTCGTTATTCGTAATTATTGCATTCGCCTATTGGATATATAGGATTATTCATCAACCTCTTCGTAAGCTAGTAGGCGCTTTTCGTAAAGTAGAGTCGGGAATTATTACTGTGAATATTAAGCATAACAGCAATGATGAATTTCATTATCTCTATGAAAGATTTAATTATATGGCTGCCCATCTGAATAATCTGATTTATGAGGTATATGAGCAGAAAATTCACTTGCAGCAATCGGAGCTGAAACAATTACAATCGCAAATTAACCCCCATTTTCTATATAACAGCTTTTATTTGCTCTATCGTATGACCAAGGCACAGGATGTTGAGAATGCAACTCGGTTCACAATGTACTTGGGCGATTATTATCAGTACATTACCCGCAATGGCAATGAAGAGGTCAGGCTTGAGGAGGAGCTAAGGCATGTACGAGCTTATACGGAAATTCAATCAATACGGTTCAATGATCGCATACGGGTCACTCTAGATGAGCTGCCAGACAGCTATATTGGTATTCAGGTTCCTCGGCTCATTCTCCAGCCGATCGTGGAGAATGCTTACCAGCACGGATTTGATCTAGATATAGAAAATTGTCATCTTCAGATCAACTTCAGTATAAGTTACACCTTCATAGATAAACCGATACTGATAATTGTGGTAAAGGATAATGGAATTGGTATGACGGATGAGGAACTAGAATCATGGCATCGGAAATTTAACGATGAGCAGCAGATTAATGAAGTGACAGGTATGTTAAACGTTCATCGTCGTCTATGGCTGAAGTACGGCACCTTAGGAGGAATTCATCTAGATCATGGGGATAGTAGAGGACTGATCGTTACCTTGAGAATCCCCATACTTAACTTGGAGACTTAAAAACGAAGAGATGATCTAACAGTAGGAGGAGCGGGATAATGCTGCATTTGATGATTGTGGATGATGAGCCGCTTGCGGTTAACTATTTGGTAGAGACCTTGGTGGAAATGCCTGATCTTCAAATGAATATTACAAAGGCATATTCTGGTAAGGATGCTTTAGAAAAGCTGGGAAGCAATAGCGTGGATATACTGTTGACGGATATACGAATGCCAGGAATGAATGGTATGGAATTAGCGGATAGAATCCTGTTCAGATGGCCTCGTTGCAGAGTCATCTTCTTAACGGGTTACAATGACTTCGACTATGTGCAATCAGCCTTGCGTAAGGGAGGAGTTGATTATGTTCTGAAAACCGAAGGGGACGACATCATTGTTCGTGCTATCGAGAAGGCGATAGACGAGATTGAAACGGAGGTGAATGAAGACCATATTCTACAAAAGGCGAGACAACAGGTTCACCTGGCATTACCTTCACTTCGCAGGGATTATCTGATTGAATTTCTACTTGGTGAAGTTGAGAGCACCTCTGCGAGAAGGAGGAGATTCAAGGAGCTCGACATCGAGTTGGATCCGAGTCAGCCCGTCATCGCTGTCTTGGGAAGAATCGATGAGTGGGGGACGTTCTCAGCACCGTCTGAGAGAGTATTACTCTTCTATTCCATTCATAATATTGCTGAGGAATATCTGAGTCCTGATGTTAGATTTGTTTCCTTTCAATATGATCGAACGCGCATTGTATGGCTCGTACAGCCGATGGCAGGTCAACCGTGGGAAACAACATTGACGGCGTTGGATAACTGTGCAGTACGTATTCAAACCGCTTGCAAGAGCTTGTTGAAGGTGCCCTTCTCAATCGCCCTCGCTTCCGAATCGACAAGCTGGGAGACTGTCAGCAACAGGATTGAAGCCTTGAAGCTGCAGTTAACATTCCGAATGGGTGCAGGGGAAGAGATGCTGATAACCGAGCATAGAGAGGAATTAAACGATACACCTAGATCCAGTCATTCTCTTATAGAAATTGGACGTTTGCGTTCAAGAATGCATAAGCTCGACTTATTGGAATCGTATATGGATAATGGGATGAAGGAACAATTCAACCAGCTCTTTAATGAATTGTTTGCCGTGAATGAGACTCTGTTCTCTGATGAGGAAGGCAAATGGTTAGGCTTGGAGCTGTTCTCCCATATATCCGCATTCTTCCTCACCTATATAAATAAACGTGAGCTATTCAATATAATCAGACCTATGCTGCAGATAGAGAAAATCTACAGTCCAGACCAGCATTCTGGATTGCATGAGATGCTCCAATTTTTTAATGATTTAGGTGTCACGCTTGCTGAGCTCAATGGACGAAAGCAAGTTGAGCGTACTCACAATATGATCGGACGTGTCCATACCTATATTCACCAGTTTCTTCATGAGGAGCTTTCCTTAACCAAGCTTGCAGAAATCGTGTACTTAAGCCCTACTTATTTCTCGCGTTTGTACAAGCAGATTACTGGCCAAGGCTTGTTAGAGTATATCAATGAGACTCGGATTCAAAGAGCGAAGGTGTTGCTCAAAACAACGGATAGGAAGATTCATGAAATCGCTGTGGAGGTTGGATTGGAATCCGCACCATATTTCACTCGTTTATTTCGGAAGAAAACAGGAGTTACCCCTCAGGAATATCGAGAGAGCAGTAAAGGCATGGAGGCTTTATGAGGATGACCCAGATACAATATTCGTGGTATCATACTAGCTAATAGGCTCGTATATAGCATTCGAATAGAGGTTGGCGATCACTTATGAATATTATGATCATTGAGGACGAGATAGATATCCTAAACGGAATGAAAGAAGCCGTTCAACAGCTAGATGTTCAATTTGAGAACATCTTCACTGTGACCCAAGCGGAGGTTGCGCTGGAGCTCATTCATAATCACTGGCCAGAAATTATTGTTACTGATATCGTGCTGCCGGAGATGACTGGTCTAGATTTGATGGAGCAAATATTGGACAAGGATTACCATCCGAAGATCATTGTTATTAGCGGTTACAGTAATTTTACTTACGCTCAACGAAGCATCAAGCTGGGTGCGATAGATTACATGCTGAAGCCATTCGCTCGTGAAGAGTTTATTCAGAAAATCCACAGTGTGGTGGAGATGATTCACGAGGAGAAGGAGATTATCAAGGTACATCAGGTCACTGAATCGGACGCGATGCTGGGAGCTAAGACTCTTCGCGACAAATTTCTACTAGGACTGTGTACGAACCCGATTCCTTTACACGAGCATACGGTTCATCGATTGAAATTTTTCAATTTGGAGTGGATGGCGGGCGGTGCCTTTTACGTCATTGCATTAGATCGGATCGAGAATGAGAAAGAACGACTTTCCGAGAAGGAAACAGAGCTGCAAATTTTTGCGGTTGGCAATATAGTGGAGGATGTATTAATTGACTTTCAGCCATCGGTCATGTTCAGGAATATTCACAATCAGTGGATTATCATATCGGACTGTGACGATTTGGAGCAGTTAGCAGAGTCGATAAGCTCGAATATTATGAAATTCCAATATATGAAGATCAAAGTCGGTATTAGCCTTCGTACGAATTCGTTCCAAGCGGTATCTAGAGCATATGAGCAAGCCATTAAAGCGATGAGGCTGGCGCATATTGAGGGGGAAGGCAATCGGCTCTACTATAAGAATTTAGCAGCTAATGGGATTGGAAGTCATCAGCAGAACGAGTACGATCAAATCGTGGAATACATTTATCTGGATCAACCTGAAAGGATAGAAATGGCTGTTTCAGTGGTGATTAACGACTTCGTCGTGTCCATTGGAATAAATCAAAGACGAGAGCTTACGCAAAAATGTGTAGAGTGGGTTGTTCATGTTCATTCGCTACTGGCAGACAAGCTTAAAATCACATTAAAGCAAATCACGATTCATCTATGGGTCGATCTGGATGCATGTGATTCTATAGAGGAGCTTAAAGGCCACCTGCATCGATACTTTGAGCAATTATCTCAACAAATCTCAATGGGACCGATGAATCCGATTGTGGAGAAAGCGGTTCGTCTCATTCATAATCAGTATTCACATAACATTACGCTGCAGAAAGTAGCATCTGAGCTCTCCACGCACCCGGTATGGCTCAGCCAGCTATTCAAACGGGAGACGAAGCAAACGTTCTCTGACTATCTCACAGAGGTAAGGATGGAGGAGGCTAAGAGGCTGCTACGGGAATCGAATCTACGAATTTACGAAATCTCCGAGCATGTGGGATATACGGATTTACAGCATTTTGGCCAAATTTTCAAAAAGCGTACAGGTCTCACTCCGAAGGGGTATCGATCTAGCTTATGATTAAGAATCGATGGTTAACGGACTCAACGTTATTTAAGAAGCTGTTCCTGCTATTAATTGTCTCCTTCTATATACCTCTACTATTGGTCGGTTATATGACCTATTACATGTCTAGCAAGCAGATTGAGAGAGTAACATCTGCGTTCCTGTCCGACAATCTTAGCTATAACGAGAGTCGAATTCAAGAAGTATTCAATGAGATCGAACAGCATTCCGTGCAAATATACTCCTCGGAGAAGCTGCAAAAGCTGCTGCTCGCAAGTAAATCTGGGTTGATGGAGGACTTCGAATATATTAGTGAGATCGGTCCGATTATCTATGAGCTATCTAGGCTGAATGAATATTATGTGAGTGTATATCCTGTGGATGCAGATAGATATCGAAATTTCGATCTGATGAGAGCGAATTCGCCGGTAGCGGACAATGGTTGGCTTGAGCAAGCCTTCGAATACGAGGGAGCAGGCTACTGGTTGAATGAAACTCGAACTGACTTTTCTACGCTTAGATCTGACTTCTTCTACATCCGCCCAATCCGAACATTAGAGGTCCCCTTCGAGGTAATTGGGGTAATGTCAATTAGAGTGCCGAGCCAGCAAATCGCTGAACGTATTCTTGTTCTAGATCGCTATTCGAATCATTATGTTAGCATCGTTGATGGGCAGAACCGTGACTTATTAAAGCCGAAACAGATGAAAGAGGTCAGTGTGGATTGGACGGAGGATATCCTATCAACTGGGGAGAAGGAGTTCCATGTTGTTACATCAGATCAAGAGGATTATTATGCTGCTTCGATAGGTATCGGCAATAATGAGTGGAAGCTAGCCGCAACGATTCCATTCTCAGATGTGAAGGGGCCAATCAATCAGCTGAGGCAATCTACTTGGATTATCGTACTAGCGAGTCTGATCTTGATTGCGATCTTATTAGTCTTCATCATGAACAGCTTCACTGTTCCGATTCGAACCTTAGTAGGTCATATGAAGAAGCTGAATCTGGGCATCTTGGAATATTGTCAGTCATTCGTTACCAGGAAGGATGAGATCGGCCAGCTGGTGACTGGTTATAACGGAATGATTAGAGGCATGCAGGAGCTTCTGGAGCAGACGAGAGCATCGGAGGGAGTCAAACGCAAGCTTGAAATCCAAATGCTCATGCATCAAATCAATCCTCATCTTCTCTACAATACATTAGATTCGATCAAGTGGAAGGCGGAGAGCGCTGGTGAGCGAACAATCGCTGAGATGTCTACCTTGCTAGCAAATCTGCTGCGCTTTAGTCTGAATGACGGGGATGAGATGACAACCGTAGAGCGTGAGATCGAGCATGTCAAATGTTATCTGAACATTGAACTGCTGCGCAATAATGAAGGATTCCAGGTTATGTACAATGTGCAGCCTAGTCTTTGGAACCTCCCCTATATGAAGCTATCGATTCAACCCATTGTTGAGAATAGCGTGAAGCATGGCATGAAGAAAATGCCACATGGAAAAGGGAAAATGATGATCTCCATGTACGAGGACAATGGAAACATCATATGCTGTGTTGAAGATAACGGTCCGGGCTGCAAGGATAGTGATTTCGAAGCACTGAAACGCTTGAATAGTGATAAGCCGGCTCGGAAAAACAGTGGGATTGGATTGAGTAATGTTAATAAACGACTGAAGGCACATTTTGGCATATCGTATGGACTAACCTTTGAACGAAATGAAGGCACAGGCTTGAGAGTAATCATTCACCAACCTAAGCAGTAACATTCCCATGTGTTTACGTTATAGATACCCTGTTCAATGATTAAATTGAACAGGGTATTATTTATGCATAGGGAGGTAAAGCAAGATGATGACAACCAAGACATTCCGGTTAATGTGGAATTACCGCTATATGTATTTAATGCTTCTACCGGGCCTTGCTTTTTATGCTGTATATAAATATGCGCCCATGTACGGCACCATGATTGCATTCAAGGATTTTAATATTCTGTCAGGGATATTCAATAGTCCTTGGTCTGATCCATGGTACAAGCACTTCAAGTATTTCTACGATTCCCCATATTTCGAGAGCATCTTAAGGAATACGATACTCATCTCGGTTTATAAGATGATCTGGGGGATTGCGCCAGGGATATTGTTCGCTATACTACTCAATGAGATTCGCAACCAAAAATTCAAGAGGATTGTGCAAACCATCACATATATGCCTCACTTCTTATCATGGGTCATTATTTATGGCATTTTACTTATCTTCATGTCAGAAACAACAGGGCTAATTAATACCTGGATAAAAGGCTTTGGATTTGATACCATTCCATTCTTGACCTCAACCGAATGGTTTCGAAGTATTCTAGTAAGTACGGAGATTTGGAAGGATTTCGGATGGAATGCGATTATATATCTGGCAGCTATTGCAGGCATTGATCCATCCTTATACGAAGCATCTAAGGTAGATGGTGCGGGTAGACTCCGTAATATATGGCACATTACGTTGCCTGGTATCCGTAACGTGATTATACTACTGTTTATTATCAAGCTCGGCCATATATTAGAGGCCGGATTCGATCAGATTTATATCATGTATAACGTACAGGTGTATCCAGTAGCAGATATTCTCGATACGTATGTATTTCGAACAGGTCTAGAGCAATTAAATTTCAGCTTGGCCGCAGCTATTGGATTGTTCAAGTCGATGATTGGCTTAGTATTGGTGTTAGTAGCGAACAAGATTGCTAGGAGATGGGGTGAAGGGATATGGTAACCGATTCGAAAGATAAGATATATCTAACCCTCGTCTATGCAATCTTGACGCTCTTAGCACTGGTCGTTGTTTTCCCAATTATGTATGTGGTGTCGGTATCCCTTACACCCTATTCGGAGGTGGTCAAGAACGGTGGCTTCGCAATTATCCCTACGAAGATAAATTTCGATACGTATTCGACATTCTTAAAGGATAATACGATCCCCAAGGCTTATCAGGTCACGTTATTTATTACCGTTATCGGTACACTCGTGAATTTAGCCGTTACGACATTGATGGCTTATCCGCTGAGTAAGAAGAACATGCCTTTCCGCAATGTGATTCTGATGTTAGTTGTGTTTACGATGTTGTTCAGTGGAGGAATTATTCCCACTTACCTAGTAGTAAAATCAACGGGACTGATCAATTCGGTATGGGCCATGATTATACCAGGAACGGTAGCGACCTTCTATTTGTTAATCATGAAAACCTTCTTTGAGAATTTACCTGAGAGCTTGGATGAAGCGGCGAAAATCGATGGTGCAAGTGAGCTGAGAATTTTGTGGCAAATCGTGCTACCGCTGTCCATGCCGATTATGGCAACCGTTGGGTTATTCTATGCAGTAGGGCATTGGAACGAGTTTTTTGCAGCTATTATATATATTTCCGACAATAGCAAGTATCCATTACAGGTGATCTTGCGAGGTATGTTAACCCAGAACGATCTTCCCGAGATGGATTTCGAGCGGGTTGTTCCAACCGAATCGCTGCAGATGGCTGCCGTCATTCTATCAACCTTACCGATTCTTGTTGTTTATCCTTTTATCCAGAAGTATTTCACTCAAGGTGCATTGCTTGGGTCGATAAAAGGTTAACATATAAACATATACTGAAAGGGGAAAAAGAAAATGAAGAAGAATACAGCGGGGATATTAGCATTTATTCTTATTATGATGCTGTTTCTAGCGGCTTGCGGTAACGATAAGTCCGAAACAGAAAAGGAACAACCTGATAAGAGCAACACACCACAAGAACAGGCAGATACACCTAAGGAATCGGAGGAGCCGATTACGATCAACTTGTTCCGACAAGGACCAGCATTGCCTGCTCCAGATCAAGATATCATTCTTCCTGAGCTGAACAAAGCGTTGAACATGGATCTCAAGTATAATACTGCCCCAACTGAATATGATCAGCAGCTGAATGTGAAAATTGCTGGTGGAACCCCACCCGATGTATTCGGTGTGAGCAAGGTACAGATGGAGCAATTCGCCAAGCAAGGATTATTGCTAGATCTGACTCCATATCTAGAAGGTATGAACCATTTGACACCTGAGAATGCATTCACTGAGATGCATATGAAGAAGGGTGTAGTCGATGGCAAGCAGTATGCCATTCCATATCGTCCACTTATTCCTGTACAGACTACGTTCTGGGTGAGACAGGATTGGCTTGATAAGCTTGAATTAAAAGCGCCAACAACGCTTGATGAATTGAAGGAGGTTGCGAAAGCGTTCGTAGAGAAAGACCCTGATGGTAACGGTAAGAATGATACGCAAGGTATAACGGGTAATGGCGTTCCAGGCAACGGCGATTACGGATTGCTCCGTCCAATCTTTGCAGCGTTCGGAGTGGCTGCCCCAGGACAATTGATGATTCAAGATAATAAGGTTGTCTACTCATCCGCACTACCGGGTACCGCTCAAGCTGTTGATTATATCAGTCAACTGATTAAGGATAAGCTGATCGATCCAGAGTTTCTTACGAACAGTGGACTTATGCACCAAGAGAAGGCATTCAAAGGACAAGCGGGTATTGTGTATGCACATTGGGCACATATGAAACGACCTGACATGGTAGAGAAGATGAACTCTATTAATCCGAATCAGGTATGGACGCAATTGGATGCAATGACGGGTCCTGGTGGTAAATTTGCCGATTTCTATGATGAAGGTGGTACAAACCTACGTCTAGTTATGCCAAAGTCATTGGAAAGTCAACCTGAGAAGGTTGCAAAGGTGCTGGAATATATTAATTATGTATCTGGTGGCGAAGGGCAGACGCTTGTGAATTATGGGATTAAAGATCGGAACTATAAACTTGTGGATGGTAAAGTCCAGATCATAGAAGAAATGCTGTCAGAGATGGGGCATGCGAGTATCCACCAAATTACTGGACGTGTAGAGATGGAATACTTGAACGCTAAATTCGGACCATTGGCACCTTTCTTCGAGTTTACGAACAAACTCCCATATATAAGCGTATATAGTGACTTTGTTTCAATGCCTGAAGGTATGAATCCAGCAGATAAGACAAAATTTGAGAACGAAGAGATGATTAAGTTTTTTTACGGGAAACGCCCATCCTCAGAGATGGAAGCCTTTATTAAGACATTAAAGGATACATTCCAATTGGATAAGTACATTGCAGAAGCTGACAAGGCTCTAACGGAACTAGGCTTCATTAAATAATGGAGGTGAATCAGGGTGGCTACACTGTCTTACCAACGTGAGTTAAGCATCACCGATGAGTATGATGTCGTGGTTGTTGGTGGTGGTTCAGCTGGATGCATGGCAGCGATTCAAGCGGGAAGAGCAGGTGCAAAGACCGCTCTAATCGAGAAGAACGGAATACTCGGAGGTACGACCGTAGTAGCATCCGTTAACTTTCCAGGCTTATTCCATGCTTGGGGTAGGCAGATCATTGCAGGCGTCGGCTGGGAAATCATCGAAGAGACTGCACGTCGAGGCGGGGCCGTCATGCCGGATTTCTCAGACCCCTATAAAGAGCACAGGCATTGGGAGCATCAAATCCTAGTTAATCGATTCCTGTACAGTACCATCTTAGATGAATTTTGTGCTGAAGCAGGTGTCGACCTAAGGTTTCATGAGATGCCAGCCTCAATGGAAGTTATGAACGATCATGTGTTAATCGCAGTTACTGGCAAATCAGGGTTAAGCCTAATTCGGGCAAAGCAAGTCATCGATGCGACTGGTGATGCGAACATTGCCAACATGTTGGGGTACACGCTGGAAAGTGAGGAGCAGCCTCAACCGGGTACGCTAATATACGGATTGTCTGGCTACAATCTAGAGGAAGTGGATCAGGAGAAGCTCGTGAAGCTCTATCAGGTGGCAGTGGAGAATGGCATGTTGCTTCATACGGATCATTCTCCTGGAGCAATTCCTTTCTTAGGAGAGCTTCGATCAGCCGGAGGCAATCGTATGCATATTACCGGAATTGATGGTGCAGACTCATCGTCTCGGTCGGTTGCTGAGATCAAGGGGCGACAATCACTGATGCGAATATATCGATTTCTGCGACAGGTGCCCGGCTGTGAGACATTGGAAGTGAATTATGTTGCCAATGAATGTGGAATACGGGAAACACGGCGCATCGTAGGTGAGAAGAAGATCACAGTAAGGGATTATGTAAGTGGGGAAGTATGGTCAGATGCTATCTGTTATAGCTTCTACCCGATTGACATACATCGTCACGGTGATAACACGACCGATATACGACCGTTAACGGAAGGTGTGTTTCCAACCATTCCTCTAGGCGCGCTGATTCCGCGAGGAAGCGATCACCTGCTGGCGGCTGGTCGTTGTATTGCTGGCGATCAGGAAGCGAGCTCTGCCTATCGCGTTCAGGCCTCTTGCATGGCTACCGGCCAGGCTGCTGGTGCAGTCGCTGCACTCGCGGCGAAGCAAGATATATCTGTGCGAGAGGTGGATGTCGAGCAGGTGCGGGATCTGCTTGAGCTACACGGTGCGATCGTTCCGTACCCTGATAATTTATAAGGTTAGAGCTCATTAATTGTAAACTGTAGCCCTTCAGTCATTGCGAACTTTCATGCGGTGGCTGGAAGGTGACAGTTTCTTTTTGTAAAAGATAAGAAATGATAATTGTCTGTCACGCGGGAGGTTCAAACTATGTATAAGGTTGTTATCGTCGAGGACGAGATGCTTGTCCGAATTGGTCTGAGGAACTCTGTAGAATGGGGCAAATTCAACATGGAGGTCATTACTGATCTCTCAGACGGCCAAGCGGCTTGGGATTACTGTCTTAACGAAGGCTATCCTGACCTGATCATAACCGATATAAGAATGCCCAAGATGGATGGAATGGAATTAATATCAAATATACGTAAACAGAATAAGTCCATGCGGATTGTTATTCTATCCTGTCTCGAAGAATTCGAACATATACGTCATGCCATGTCTCTGGGTGTATCGAACTATATTCTGAAGTTGACAATGACTAGTGAGGAGATCGAGGAGGTATTAAACGGCGTACGAATGGAATTAGATGCAAGTAGCCAATCCGCATATCAGAAGGACAGGAATGAGCTTGTACCTATAAATATTGATCTGATTAAAGAAAAATATATGAAGGATTTTTTGTTATATGGGATTTATTCAGCGGAAGAGTTCGAGCAATTCGTAGCACAGAGCAGAATTCGCCTCGTGCCGATTCGGATGGTTGTATGCACGATGGAGGTTGATAGTTATTTTCAGTTAAAGCAAAAATTTAAGGATGAGCATGGACATCTAATCAAGATGACTTTGTTGAATATTCTGCACGAGATAACGAATTCATATAAACGAGGTGAAGCCATTTATCTGGATGAAACCCATTATCTCCTCTTATTGAGCTTTGATGATCTGATCTCCGAGCAGACGATCATGCAGGATATTCATGCTATTCTGAATACCATCCAAGAAGCCATTCATACCTACTTCAACGGTTCGGTTTCATTCGGGATCAGTGGAGTACAGAGTGGTTACCCATCGTTAAGGAGGTTATATTCCGAATCTGGTCACGCATTGGAGAGAAAGTTTTTTGCAGGGCCAGGACAGAAACATACGATTAACGATTCCGTTGACCTTAGTCAAATCCATTCACAAGTTGAGAGGATACACGCTTACCCACTCCTACGAAGTATTCTTAGCCCGATGCAGCAGAAGGAATATGATGACTATATAAAAGTGTTTACACATGCCTTATCTGAGGATAAGAAGACGATACGGATCATTCTCCATCAATTGATTCAATGGATGAGTACGAATATCTATGATGATAGTCAGAATGAGCATATGCTTCTATTCACCAATGTGGAATCCTTAGATCAGTGTGATACAATTCCCGAGATGCTAGAGCAGGTAAGCGTGTATATGTCCACGGTTGTAGAGCAATCAAGATGCTATCTTCATATGAGTAGTGAAATATCGAAGGCCATTCAGTTCATTAAGTTGAACTATGATCAGAATTTGAGCCTGCAGCAGGTAGCTGATCATGTTAATCTAAGCTTCGGTTATGTAAGTAATTTATTCAAGAAGGAGCTACAAATTACATTCATCGAGTATTTGAACCATTATCGGATCGAACGAGCTAAGGAGCTGCTAACTCGGACACATCTGAAATCCTATGACATTGCAATCAAGGTCGGTTATTCGCCTGAATATACATACTTCAGCAAGGTATTCAAGAAATTAACAGGTATGAATCCGAATGAGTATCGAAGGCAGTTTATATCGAATTCAAGAGGCGCCCAATGAAGCTCTCAGGTAGATTTCAGCATCTGGGTACACAGTTGATCGTGTTCTATATGATTATGAGCCTGATTGTGCTGTCCACATCCTCATATTTCATCTATAACTTCATGCAAGGTATCATTAAGGAGAACAACGAGACCCTACTGCTTCAACAGTTTCAACAGCTAGATCACAATATTGAGGGGCTTATTAACGATGTTGATTCGCTGTCCAAGTTTTTCCTCCTAGACACTAGTGTTCAACGATTCCTCAATTATGACCCTGACATGGGTGAGATTGAGTTTTTGGAGATGAAGAATGCTCTTCATGCAAGCATTGAAACGTATGTTAGCAACTATGACTACATCGAATCAATTTATATAATAGGTGATGTCCAAGGGGTGATCGGGGGAACCAATAGTACGACACTCGTGCATTCTAATCGGGATTGGTTGAAGCGGTTTGTAGATTCAGACATCTTTCTCAATTCCCATCAGGTATTTCCTAGTATGAGTATCGAGGGCGGAATAGATAAATCCTATTATAACCCATATGTATCGTCTCCTCGAGATGGGAAGGTAATCAGCATGGCTCGCGGGGTCAGACCGCTCTATGAGTCTCAAACGAAATCGGTGCTTATATTGAATGTCGATGAACAATATTTGTCCTCTATATATGCAACGGCGTTGGAAGCAGGCAAGGGAGATATGTACATTGTTGATGAGGAAGGGATTGTGATTTCGAGCAGTAATGAAGCCGATATCGGATATAATAGTCCAATCCTTCCTGCTCTAGGAACGGCTGAACATGGTGATTATGGAAGCTATGAGAATGGCGAAACGGGGGCTCCAATGCAAACCGTATATTATAAATTGAAGAATTCGAATTGGTATATGATGAAGGAAATTCCGCTTAATCAGTTCTCTGAGCAAATTTATTCCATGCAGTCACTCTTAGTGCTCGTCATTCTAATAAGCCTGATTGTTATGTTCATCATCTCATACTTCTGGCTTAAGAAGATGACACGCCCATTGCATATTCTAGCACACAAGATGAAGGACATGAGTCGTGGAGAGCTTGGAGTTACATTCCCCCATATACCGAACAATGAATTCGGCATGGTTATTCGGCGTTTCAATGAGATGTCACTTAGTATCTTAGATCTAGTCACGAAGAATAATGAGATGCAGGAGCAAAGACGCGAATTAGAGATAGAAGCTCTTCAGAATCAGATTAACCCACACTTTCTATATAATACACTCAATATGATTCGCTGGATGGCATCTATTATCAAAGCAGATAACATTGTGAATTGTATTGTAGCTTTGGGGAATATTCTGCGTCCTGCATTCACAAGTAAGGATCCGATGTGTTTGCTGCGAGACGAGCTTAGCTACTTGGAGAATTATATCAAGATTATTAATTGGCGATTCAGCAATAGTGTGATTTTTACGATCGATGTGGATGATAGTTACCTGGATCATCAAATTCCGCGGTTTATTCTGCAGCCGCTTATCGAGAACTCGATTACATTCGGTAGAGAGGAAGATGGGCATGCCATACATATTCGCGTAGAGGTTTACGAGGAGGATGAAGATTTCATTGTATCCGTTATCGATTCAGGAGTCGGAATTGACCCTCTGAAATTGAAGCAATTGAATGAGCGGCTGCAGTTGGGTGTAGATCATTCCGTAGCGAAGGGTACTGGCAATGGCATCGGTCTGTATAATGTCAATAAACGTGTCCAATTAAACTACGGTATGCAGTATGGCGTAAGGCTAGTTCCGAGAAAGGTTGGTACAGAAGTGCAGATTCGGCTTCCTCAGTAAGATTTGTTCAACATAACCCTAAAATTGTTCAACTTGCAAAAAAGACTATCAGTAGATTGTTCAATTGAATCCTAATTTTCTACATATTTATAAAGATGCTTAACAATTATGATTAATAATGTAAGCGAAACATATTTGAATAGGGAGGTAACACCATGTTGAAGAAGAGGGGAATCGCCAGATCGGCGATCGCGATGCTATTAATCTTAACGATGATGCTCGCAGCGTGTTCGAATAATAATAATGCATCTACACCGCCGAAAAACACAAATACGAATGAAGTGGTAGCTGATGTTGAGCCAGATGCAAAAGATGAAACTGAAGAGGTAGTTACGCTCAGGCTGCTCGTTATTGAACCTGGAACCAAATGGAATACATATCCAGACAGCGCCATTGCGCAGGAAATCGCTAAGAAGGTTGGAGTCAAGATTGAATATGTAGAGGCAGATGACAGTAAGTTTAGCGTTCTGCTTGCGGGAGGAGATTTACCCGACATCGTAAGAGCTGAGCCTGCGAAATATGGCAAGCAATTAATTGAAGGTGACCTCATTATCCCTATGGATGACATGATTGAAGAACACGGCAAAGACATTCTGAAGAATGTGCCAAACCTTGTGCCTTATAGCAGAGCGAATTGGAGTGAAGGAAGGAACCAGCTTTATTTCTTATCGCCGCAAGTTCAAGCGGATATTAGCCCGATTTATCCAGCAACAACGATTGGACCAACGATTCGTTGGGATTATTATAAAGAAATAGGTACACCGGAAATCAATAATCCAGATGATCTGTTAGACGTGCTGGAGCAAATCGTAGAGAAGAATCCACAAACAGAGGATGGAAAGAAAATATACGGTGTTTCCATGTGGCAGGATTGGGGATTGTGGCCATATATCTTCCCATTCGCATGGCATACCATGCAGTCAACGAACAACAGTGATTTAATGGCAAGAACGTTGAATGAAACGCAATATCGAAATATATTAACAGATGAAAACTCCACCTATTGGGTAGCCATGGATTTCTACAACAAGGCGAACCGCAGAGGACTGCTAGATCCAGATGCGCTCACGATGAAGCATAACGATTACTTAGCAAAAGCGACATCCGGACAAATCGTAGTTGGTCCAGCGACTTGGGCAATGGGTGACTTTAATGCGAAATACGCAAAGGATGGTAAGGGCTACGTCGTGCTGCCGGTAGGTAAGCGAGTATGGAGCGGAGGTGTGAATCCATTAGGATGGACTGGCAAGAGCTACTCGATCTCCAAGAGCTCGAAGCATCCAGAGAAAGCGATGCAATTCCTTAATTATCTATATTCCTATGAAGGTGCAAGAACGATGTATAGCGGTGTAGAAGGTATACATTGGGATATGGTTGATGGCAAACCACAAATTAAAGATGAAACCTTCGAATTGAAGACTGCTGGAGGCGCTGCATGGGAGAACACAGGAATTGCATTAGACATTAACTTGATTGGAATTGGTGGAGCAGTTGTCGATCCTGCTACGGATTCACCGCTCAATCTGTTCGCGAGCTCTGAAGCAATGGCCAAGGGACTTACTGAGCTCGAGAAGGACTTTAGTGCACATTATGGCGGCTTACATCCAGGTGATGTTGTAAGCAAGTTAGTTGCAGAAGGTAAGCTGCAGGATATGAATACACAGCTGCAATTGCTAACACCTGAACCAGATCAGGTCATCAATGAAGGTAAGATTGGACTTCCGGTTTTCTCAGAAGAGCTATTGAAGCTTGAAGCCCAGGTGAAGGAGCTTGCAGCTCGTCATGCAGCGAAGCTAATTCTTGCGAAGACGGATGCGGAGTTCGATAAGAATAAGAAAGAAGCAATGAAAGCATTCGAGGCAGCTGGAGTGGATAAACTTACGGAATTCTACACAACTGACTACGCAGATAGACGAGTAAAGGTCGGGGCGATACCAGCAAAGCTTAATAACTAGATTGTTGGAGGAATTCGTGGATGACTCATTACAATTCACTCATTGAGGTTGAAAGTGGTTGGAAATGGCCAGTAAACTCAACAATTATCGAGCCTTTAAGACCGATTGTCTCAAACATAAACCAGACAAAAGTATATATTTATAAAAGTGTAATAAACCTTCCAGAAAATTTACTTTGGAGAAGAATATCTGAAACAACTTTATCTATTGGCAACCTATTAATGCACTTGAAAGGAACTGAACATCAATGGATAGGGCATTTCTTAGGAGGTAAACCATTAGATCGTAATAAAGAATCAGAAATGGTAGTTAATGGTGGGATAGATTTAGAAGGTTTACTTGTAAATCTACACAATGTTGAAAATGATAGTATAGAAATACTACTCAATTTTAATACAGATGATTTGTCTAGATTGTACACTAGTAAAAGCCTCACAGCTGAATTTATCCTGCATTATACTGCACAGCATTTAGCATATCACGCAGGACAACTTGTACTAATTAGAAAATATTTCGAGCCGAGTTTTGAATTATTTAGTTAAAACAATATGAACTCTACTGTGTCTTAGATTAGAGCATGGTACCTGTTTATCAGGTGCCGTGCTCTAACTATAATATTGAATTCAATCATCACCATATATCATTTAGCTTATTTCGACCCAAAGGAGAGAAACGTATTGGAAACTGTATACAGTCTGGACCAGCAGCCTATCAAGAAAAAGCGACCACAAATACGTAAAGAAGGGTTAATACTGCTGCTTATGGCAATACCCTTTATTGTCATTGCATTCGCCTTTCATTATGTCCCGTTATTTGGGTGGATTTATGCATTCTTTGACTATCGCCCAGGTATTCCATTGAGCAAGACCGCGTTTGTTGGGTTTGACCATTTCAGAGAAATGCTAACGGACAGTAATATGACTAGAGTGTTAGTTAACACCTTAGCACTAAGCTTCTTGGCGCTCCTATGCGCTCCCATACCGGTACTTCTAGCTGTAATGGTTTCAGAAGTAAAGAGCAATTTGTTTAAGAGAATTCTGCAGACGACGTCAACGCTGCCCCATTATATAAGTTGGGTGATCATTTATTCATTAGCGTTTAGTATGTTTAGCTCTGAAGGGGCAATCAATGTGATCCTCATGCGATTGGGATTTATTGATGTACCACTAAACGTACTAGGTAATGAGGAGCATGTATGGCTTATACAGACATTAATTCTTCTGTGGAAGACACTCGGCTGGAATGCAATTATCTATCTAGCTGCGATAGTCAGTATTGACAGTGAGATGTATGATGCCGCGAAGGTGGATGGAGCAGGAAGGATCAAGAGTATTATTCACATTACAATCCCGGGCATTATGCCGACCTTCATCGTGCTTCAGCTTTTGGCGGTTAGCAGCCTATTGTCTGTAGGCTTTGAACAATATTTTGTTTTTAACAACATTATGGTTGCAGACAAGATCGAGGTGCTCGATTTATATGTATACCGAGTTGGATTGGTGATGAATGATTACCCGTATTCGATGGCAGTGGGTATGTTTAAATCCGTGATCGGTATTATCCTGTTATTCCTGATAAACGGTCTATCGAAGAAAATCAGAGGAGAAAGCATCGTCTAGTGGACCGCATGCGATCGAAGGAGGGACAATGAAATGCGTAAGCAGCGACTGAGTATATCAGATATCATTTTTAACACTATTAATTATTCTCTACTTACTTTATTGCTAATTATGACCGTATATCCGTTTTATTATATATTCATATATTCGATAAGTGATTCATTCGAGGCTCAGAAAGGAGTATTCCTATGGCCAGCGGGTTTCTCGCTCGAAAGCTATAAGGCATCATTTCAATTGAGGGGATTAACAGATGCGGCAATTGTATCCGTGTTACGTACTGTGTTAGGGACAACCTTGTCCGTATTGTGCTGCGCATTCTTCGCATACCTGATTACGAAGAAGGAGATGCCTTTCCGCAAGCTGATATACCGTTTCGTGCTGATCACCATGTACTTTAATGCGGGCATTATTCCGTGGTACTTGACGATGAAAGCATACAGCTTGCAAAACAATTTTCTACTATACATTCTGCCAACCGCCTTGATAGGCTTCTATATTATCTTAATCAAGACATTCATGGAGCAGCTGCCACCTTCACTGGAGGAATCAGCCAAGATCGATGGAGCAGGGTACTTGACGATATTCACGAAGATTATATTCCCGTTATCGATGCCTATTATCGCCACAATTGCTGTGTTCGCGGCAGTCGGGCAATGGAATACGTGGTTTGATAACTTCTTCTTGGTCTCTGATCCGAAGCTTCAAACCTTACAGCTCTTACTCTATAATTTTCTGAGTCAAACCAATAGTATTGCTGGTATGACTGGCGAAGAGCTGACGAGAAATGGAACGGTACGAGTGATGACACCACAGTCGGTGCAAATGACGATAACGATGCTGGTCACCTTACCGATTGTACTTGTGTATCCATTCTTACAGCGTTTCTTTGTTAAAGGAATTATGCTTGGTGCGGTGAAGGGATAAACCTAAAGTTTGATGAAGACAGCGAAGCTTGCTGTCTTTTTTCAGAATAAATTTATAAGTTTTGAGGTGGGCCGAGGGTCGGTTCTTGGTTTTAGTACTTTGTGAGATGACATCAATAGATTAACGTTACAAGTTGCGCTATTAAACAGTTCATATTCGTTAATAGCTAGAAACCTGGATTTTGTCTTATAACGCTAGTTTCCACGCTATAGAGTTGTCCAGAAGGAGCTATAGCGCGGAAACTAGCGCTGAAAGCCCCGAAATGTAGTTATGCAGAAAATTTAGAACNNACTATAGCGCTAAGAACCCCATACCCATTCCCGCCTAACCCAACAATAGTAGGAGTAAGCACTAAAGGACGCCGAAAGGCGTTCTTACACGTTTAGAATAGGTTATTGGAGTTCTAGGTGTCCGGATGGTTTCCACTTCTAGAGAAGGGCTGCATTAAGCAGGAAAGTCTTCTTGGGAGTAGCGGCATGCTGTTGTAGCTTAAAGATTTGTTCAAGCTTTTAATCGAATTATTCAGCTATTTATCAGATTGATCTGTATATTCTTCAACAGAATCGTTATTTTCTACATTTTTCAAGGCGGTGTCGGCTATTAAGATGGAACTAGGAATGGTTATTTTAGGGGGTGATTTAGATCATATATTGGTATTCAGACACTAAGGCTCTGTCCTAACTATTATTGAAGGGAGAAATGTTAAAGATGAAAAGCTTGAGGTCAACTACAAAGACGTTATTCATTTCAGTTTTATCGATGATTCTGGTCGTGCAAACGTTGCTGCTTTTACCTTCACCCGTGCAAGCAGAAACTACCAATCATACCGTCAGCATTGATCCGAATGTAGTCGTACAAGAAGACTTTCTGGGAGTGGGGGTCAACTTGATTCCAGCCAGCTTCATGGAAGGAACCGCACAGTACGGGTATAACGAAGCTCATTGGGAAATGGACCGTAAACGAATCAATATGATGCAGCCTAAGGTTGCGAGAGTTTGGTTTCAAATCGATTGGATGGAGCCGACGAAAGGGAATTATACTTGGGATAGCCCCAAGATGCTAATGTTCTATAAGTACTTGGATGCCTTACAAGAGGCCGGTACGGAGATTGAATTCAACTTCGGCTGGAAGGTCGGCGTGGACACGCAGAGCTGGTTCAGTATCCCTGGTGTAGATGGGAGAATTAGCGCGCCAGCTGATCTTGACGCGTATGCTAATTCTACCTCCGCGGTATTAAATGAGCTTATTAATAACCGGGGATATACAAACATTAAGTACCTGACATTCTATAATGAGCCTAACGGTAATTGGGATTTTGAATCACTTGGGGATCAGAAAGCATACTTCGCTACTATGGTTCAGAAGGCAAGTGATCAACTGACAGCAGATGGTCTGCGAGATTTGGTGGAGATTTGGGGTCCAGAAGAGTCGGGAGATCCTTCGTGGACACAATATATGAAAGATAATATTGACTCGCACATCGATGCGTATACGTTCCATGTGTACGGGCAGTCCTACGATGGTTTAAGTAAATCGATTACTGACCGTACAAGTGTGGTCGGAGACAAACCTGTGGTTATGACGGAATTTGGTTTTGCAGAGGACAAGTCCAGCTGGAGCTCGGGCTTGGCAGGTTCAGTGATCAAAGCCGCTAATGAAGGCTTACATGGTGCATTGATTTGGCAATTAAATGGTGTGTGGTTACCTGATCCTTATGTGGGTAACGACACGAATGGTAATTATACGTTATGGGATTCCGTGGTATTGGGGACAGCACCATATAAACGCTACTATGAATCAAGCTTGTTGACTCGATATATCCCTGCTCATAGTACGGTTGTATCGGTTGATACGGGATCTCCAGATTTGCGCGGAGCTGCTTTTAAGACAGCTGGAGGCGACTATACGATTGTATTGGAGACCAACGAGGGATCCGATCGGAGTGTGACGTTAGACTTTAATGGTATTGATATAGGCAAGACATTCTACAAGCATGTGTATCAGGCGGATGTGTCGCTGGAGGGGAATGCGATTATTCCACCGGCTAGCGCAAGCTTCCCTGCTGGCGCATCACTAACAGATTCTAGTATAGATGCGAATCATAATGTCATCGTCTATACGACATTAGCACCGCAGACGCAAGTAGCGATCACCCCGTTAGAGCCTGTTATGACAGGAGGAGAAACGGCGCAATTAAACGCAACGGTGATTGATCATACAGGTGGAGTGACATGGAGCCTAGAAGGTAGCGAGAATGGGACCATAACAAGTGAAGGGCTGTACACCGCACCTCAAGTTACCGCTGAAACCTTGATTGCGGTAAAGGCCACTAGTATAGATGACCCAAGTGGCTATGGCATAGCGCTCGTCAAAGTTAGACCTGCTTCATCACCCGATAGGGTGGATATTCCGTTACTCGGTCTAGCTCCTGGCAAATATGCTTCGGCAGAGGCAGTGACCATTACAACCTCAACCGCGGATGCGACGATCCGATACACGACGGATGGCAGCATACCAACAGAAGCTTCGGAAATATATGCTGAGCCCATATTCTTGATTCAAGGGAAAACGACTCGGATTAAAGCTATCGCTTTCAAGGAAGGTCTGATTCCATCGGCTGAAGCCTACGGTTTATACAAAATAGCTGATATAAGCAGCGGTCCTGACGGATACCAATTTTGTGCTTATGAGGACGGCTTTGATTGTAGCTTCGATGGAACCGCAAGCGTTGCCTTTGGATCTGATGGATTATTCAATTATGCAACATTAACAGATGGGACAGCTTGTAGCAGCGCTATCTTCGGTGATCCGAACCCAGGGCAGCCGAAGAGATGTTATTACAATTATGATATCCCTTCCGAAAATCCTGTAGTTACCATCTATAATGCAGGGTTTGAGAATCCCGTCACCACCAATTATAGAACGGGTCCGATGACGAACGGGTGGGCGTTTAATTATAGGTCTGGTGTCCAACATAATGGAAGCGCATTTGGCGCCCCGCTGGCACCTGAAGGTGATCAGACAGCTTTCATGGTAAGCAGAGCTGGCCTTAGCGGTGAGCTCATCCAGTCCATGAATTTCAAAGAAGGTACCTACACGCTGAGCTTCCAGATGGCGAAACGGACGACCTTTGGAGAGACACTGCCGTTTGACATCTACTTTGATGAAACCTTAATCGGCTCTTACGAGCCGTCGACAGAGAACTTTACCATTTACAAGACGGACAGCTTTATCGCATCCGCAGGGTATCATACGATCAAGTTTATTGGGGAGGTAACTACAGCGGAAAGCACGGCATTTATTGATGATGTGCAAATTCAATTGGTGCTTCCACCGAACCCTCTGTTGAATGTCATCGTGAATGCAGGATTCGAAGAGCCAAGCATGGTTAATTCATTAACAGGTCCGATGACGCACGGCTGGACATTCAATGCGGAATCGGGTATCCAGAAGAATGGTGGACAATTTGGTCCAGGTCAAGCACCGGAAGGAGAGCAATCTGCATTCCTTCGAAGTAAGGATGGTGAGCATGGCGAAATCAGTCAATCTGTAGAATTTGAGCCTGGACACTACATCCTAAGCTTTCAAGCAGCGGAACGAAGAGGAAATCAGTCATTTGATGTATTCTATGATGATACCTTGATTGGTTCATACGATCCAACTTCAAGTGATTTTAAAACCTTTACGACGGATCGGTTTTTATTCACTGCAGGCAGCCATACCATCAAGTTTGTCGGAACGAGCACCTCTGGTGATAACACATCCTTCATTGATGATGTGAAGCTTATATTAATTGCATTACAGGGACCACCGATGGAACCATCCGATATGGATGTAGCCAATGCCGGATTTGAAGCTCCAAGCACCTTAACATATACAAAGGGACCAATGACGCATGATTGGACATTCAATGAACGAGCTGGTGTTCAAATGAATGGGAGTATATTAGGTGCCGCAGCAGCACCTGAAGGTATCCAAACCGCATTCCTACAAAGCGTTGACGGAGAACATGGTGAAATCAGTCAATCCGTGCAATTCGAGGCTGGAACCTATACGTTAAGCTTCCATGCAGCCAAACAGATGAATGCTAGTGAAACAGTGACCATTAATGTGTACTATGATGATACGTTGATGGGATCCTATGCGCCAACTGCAGGAAATTTCACCACCTATACGACGGGAAATATTACAGCTAGCGAAGGAAACCATACAATTAAGTTTGTTGGAACGAGCTCCACCGGGGATCATACGGCTTTCATTGATGCAGTGACGTTTACATTGATTCCACCGGAGGAACCAGCTTCAAAGGTGCTTCTCAATGCAAGCTTTGAATCCCCAAACACCGTCAATTATTTGAAGGGGCCGATGACGCACGATTGGACATTTAACGAAAGAGCGGGTATCCAGACGAATGGCAGTGTATTTAACCCTCAACCGGCACCGGATGGATTTCAGACCGCATTCCTACAAAGTGTGAACGGAGTTCACGGTGAAATCAGTCAAACTATCGATTTCGAAGCTGGAGATTATCAAATCGATTTCCAAGCGGCCAAACGAACGAGCTCTGGAGGAACACTTTCATTCAACGTGTACCTAGATGATACATTGATTGGTTCTTATGCGCCTTCTTTAGGTAGCTTCACCTCCTATACGACAGATAGTTTTACAGTTGAAGCTGGAAACCATACGATCAAATTTGTTGGAATGAACATGACCGGAGATAATACAGCTTTCATTGATGCGGTGACGATTCATATCGCTCTACCACAGGAACCAGCACCTATTGTACTAAACAATGCAGGATTTGAGACTCCAAGCATACCTAATTACTTGAAGGGTCCGATGACGCACGGCTGGACCTTTAATTCTCGAACCGGTATTCAGAAGAATGGTGGGGTGTTTGGTGCCGAAGCAGCACCGGAGGGAGTTCAGACTGCATTCCTGCAAAGTGTCAATGGAGATCATGGCGAAATCAGCCAAACGGTACACTTCGATGCCGGAACCTACACAATTAGCTTTCAGGCTGCTAAGCGGACGACGGCTGGAGGTACGCAATCGTTCGACGTGTACATGGATGATACGGTGATTGGTTCCTATATGCCAACATCGGGAAGCTTTATCTCTTATACGACGGATAGCTTTACAGCTACCACAGGAAACCACACGATAAAATTTGTCGGAACAAGCACCGTTGGGGATAATATGGACTTCATTGATGCGGTTACGATACAAATCGAATAACGTTAATACGAAAGCTGTCCTATGAGTAAATAACTACTTGTGGGACAGCTTCATTTTTTTCGTGGGTTAGTACTAAGTACCAGATGACATGGAGAGGGGGTGAGATGAAGCATCAACTGATTACCAGAGCCTGATGACCTGTACCTGGTAACTAATCTGAAGGGAGATTATTAGTAATGAAGAGAACGAAATCGGCTTTTAAGGTGTTGTGTATGTCGATCCTATCGATGGTGTTGGTAGTTCAAACGTTGGTGCTTATACCTTCTCCAGTGAAAGCAAGTACGACCAATCATACTGTCACGATCAATCCTAACACGGTCGTACAGGATGACTTTCTAGGTGTAGGAGTAAACATCATTCCTGCAAGCTTCATGGAGGGAACATCACAATACGGCTACAATGAGGCACATTGGGAAATGGATAAGAAACGGATTAAAGCGATACAACCTAAGGTAGCAAGGGTATGGTTCCAAATCGACTGGATGGAACCAACTAAAGGAACGTATACGTGGAATAGTCCGAAGATGCTGCTGTTCTACAAATATCTGGACGTGCTGCAGGAGGCTGGTACGGAGATAGAGTTTAACTTTGGCTGGAAAAACGGTACAAGCGTGCAAAGCTGGTTTAGTATCCCTGGTGTTGATGCTCGAATAAGCGCACCTGCGGATTTAGATGCTTATGCAAATTCTACGTCAGCGGTGTTAAATGAGCTTATTATTAACCGTGGATACACCAATATCAAGTACCTAACATTCTATAACGAGCCGAATGGGAATTGGGATTTCGAGTCACTTGGAGATCAGAAAGCCTACTTTGCAACAATGGTCCAGAAGGCTAGTGATAAGCTGACCGCGGACGGGTTACGGAGCTTGGTGGAAATTTGGGGACCTGAGGAGTCGGGGGATCCTTCTTGGACGCAATATATGTATGACAATGCTGATTCTTATTTCGACGCGTATACATTCCATTTATACGGTCAGTCCTATGATGGGTTAAGCACTTCGATTGCAAGCCGTAAGAATGTAGTCGGGAATAAACCAGTGGTCTTAACTGAGTTTGGCTTTGGAGAGGATAACCTGTCCGGCTGGAACGGAGGTCTAGCTAACTCTGTAATTAAATCCGCCAATGAGGGAGTGAAGGGTGCGCTCATTTGGCAATTAAACGGGGTGTGGCTGCCTGATCCATATGTGGGTAATGATACGAATGGTAATTATACCTTATGGGATTCAATCGTATTGGGGACGAAACCATACAAACGATTCTATGAGTCTAGCTTATTAACACGCTATATTCCTGCACACAGCTCAGTGGTTTCGGTTAACACGGGATCGTCGGATTTGCGTGCTGCTGCCTTTAAGACAAGTGGCGGTGATTACACGATCGTACTAGAGACTAAGGAAGGTTCAAGCAAGAATGTAACCTTCGACTTTAGTGGTGTGAATACAGGTAAGACGTTCTATAAGCATGTGTATAAATCTAATGTAACGTTGGAGGGTAATGCGATCATCCCAAGGGCAATCGCTAGCTTCCCAGCAGGAACCTCATTTACGGATACTACGATTGATGCTGAGTATAATGTTATCGTATATACGACATTACCATCTGAAACTCAAGTTGAGATAACTCCGTTAGAGCCTATCGTGACAGGAGGGCAGACGGTACAATTACAGGCAAATGTGATCGACAACACAGGTGGAGTGACATGGAGCGTTATAGGTAGTGGGAATGGATCCATTACGAGCGGAGGATTGTATACCGCACCCAATGTTACGTCAGAAGCTCTGATTACGGTCAAGGCAGCGAGTGTGAATGATCCAGATGGTTACGGAATAGCACTGGTAAAAGTAAGACCTGCTCCGACGACTAACCGGGTTACTATCCCTGAGCTTAGCCTTGCATATGGCAAATATCCTTCTGCAGAGGCGGTGACGATAACGACATCGACGGCGGGAGCGACAATTCGGTATACAACCGATGGCAGCACACCAACCTCATCCTCCCAAGCCTACACGGGCCCCATATTCTTAAATTCGGGAACGAAGCGTGTTAAGGCTATAGCATTTAAATCAGGCCTAAACCCTTCTGCGGTAACCTATAGTTTGTACAAAATAGCAGATGCAAGCATTGGTCCTGATGGATACCAGTTCTGTGCCTATGAGAATGGCTTTGATTGCGACTTCACAGGTACAGCTAGTGTGGCTTATGGAGCAGAGGGTTTATTCAATTATATGACACTATCGAACGGCACAGCATGTAATACAAGTGTCTTCGGCGATCCGAATCCAGGGAAGTCCAAGCGATGTTACTATAATTATGATATACCAACGGAAACCCCTGTAGTTACGATATACAACGCTGGATTTGAGACGCCGGGCACAACGAATTATAAGGCGGGTCCATTCACGAACGGATGGATGTTCTCTGCTAAGTCTGGCGTCCAAGTTAATGGTGGTCAATTTGGTGCCGCGACTGCACCAGCGGGAGTTCAAACCGCATACTTGCAAAGCTTGAACGGTGTTCATGGTCAGATTAGTCAGTCGCTTAATTTCCAAGCGGGAACTTATACCATTAGCTTTCAAGCGGCTAAACGGACGAGCTATGGAGGAACACAGTCATTCGACGTGTACTTCGATGCAACGATAGTAGGTTCCTATGAGCCGACATCAGGAAGCTTTACCTCTTATACAACAAACAGCTTTACTGCTACCGCGGGGTACCATACGATTAAATTTGTTGGTACGAGTCCGAGTGGGGATAATACCGACTTCATAGATGCCGTAACGATTCAATTGGTAACACCACCGAATCCCTCGACGATTGTTATAGCGAATGATGGATTTGAAACCCCAAGTGTCACTAGTTACTTGAAGGGCCCGATGACGCATGGATGGACGTTTAATGGGAAAGCCGGTGTTCAGAAAAATGGTGGAGCTTTTGGCGCAGCTACAGCACCAGAGGGCGTTCAAACGGCATTCCTGCAAAGCGTGAATGGCGTTCATGGCGAAATCAGTCAAGCTATAGCCTTCGATGCCGGAACCTATACCTTAAGCTTCGAAGCAGCGAAACGGACAACATCTGGAGGAACGCAGTCATTTGAAGTTTACTATGATACGACGTTGATCGGCTCTTATACGCCAACTTCAGGAAGCTTCATAGCCTATACAACGAATAATTTTACAGC
>DFXU01000061.1 GCA_002383285.1 Caryophanales bacterium UBA4100 | reverse complement strand
GGGTGTGGCGCACTTTGTAGATGGGTCTAGTGCTGGCAGCTTCGAGATGACAGTGGCAGGTTATAGATCAGATCTAGCACCGAGTGTAGTTCGGCAAGCCGAGCGGCTAGTTGTAGCGTCTAAGAAGGTTATGGCAACGTATGCTGTTGAAGGATTGGATCACACAATAGCTACTGGAGCTGTTAGAGCTGAGCATGCATTAGAAGGATTAGAGCAGCTGCTCACAGCGAACAATATTCCGTATGTCGTCAAGGAGCTTTCAATTGGCAAATATGTATCCGAAATTGATAATGCGGTTGAAGGTAAATTAGGTGGATATGATGGCTGGGGTTACTTAGTAAAGCGTGATGGCAAGTGGATATTCCCAGAGGTTGGAATAGCTGATTTTCTGTTAGAGGCTGGGGACCATGTTGTCGTATATTATACAAATTATGCTACAGATCCAGTACAAGCTATCGAATTACAACCAGCGATGCCTAAATCGAATGAGTCATTCTCGATTCTTGTGGATAAAGCTACGTGGGATTGGGATAATGGCAAGGCGAATGTATCTCCCGCGGTTGGAGTTGAAGTTATGATAGGAGGCTTGAAGGCAATTACCGATAGTAACGGTATCGCTGCGTTCACCAAAGGCTTTCCGATCGGTAAGCATACAATAACGGTTACGGGCAATCGTGCGAATGATGCACCAAGTATTGTAAAAGCAACATCGGATATGTACATTCTAGGAGACCAGCAGCAGGTATCAACGTGGGCTTCGTCTGATGTACAGAAGGTAATGAAGTATGGTTATATGTATGGAGTGAGCAAGAATACGATTACCTTCGATGCACAGAGAAGTATTACCCGAGCTGAGTATACTGCACTTCTACTTAGACTTGTTGGAGAGCAGCCACTGTTGAATGCGGGAAGCTCATATAAAGATGTGTCTGAGGTGGCTTGGTATGCGGGCTCGATTGCTAAGGCTCGGCAGCTCGGCATTATAGATAGAACAATCATTAATTTCCAGCCGGACAATGCAATTACTCGTGAGGATATGGCTGTTATGACAGCCAAAGCATTGCAGCTATCAGCAGATAACACCACAGCGGTGTCCGTCTTCTCTGATATAAGTAAAGCAAGCGCAGCATCAGTNNTCTGCAGTTGTAGATTATGGTATTCTCTACGGTAGCGATGGCATGTTTATGCCGCTTGCACCAGTAACCCGAGAGATGGCTGCTGCGATAGCTGTTCGCATTCACGAGAAATAGCCGGGGAGACATGCTACTTAGGGCATTTGTACGTATACGGCGAGTCACTTGTTATGAAGGAGAGGATATTGTATGAATAGAAGTAGAAATAGACTGCTCATACTTATTCTTCTAGTATTCATGGTTTTCTTGATCTCGAGCTGTGGGAGCCAATCAAGTGGAGCAGATGCGGAAATTCAAAACGTGTCAAAAGAAGATGAAGCACTCGCACAAGATGAAGCACCCGCGCAAGAAGAAGCTCTCGCACGGGAGGAAGCACCTGCAACAGAGAAATCATCTGCCTCATTGAAAGAGTCACCTGCTAAAGAATCAGCTGCGGTACAAACTCCTGAGCTTCTCACATCTGTGATGATTTCCATTATTGGGGATGAGAAGAAGGGAGTTATCCTAGAGCCAACCTACATGGAATGGCACGATGGCGATAATGTACTTGATGTACTGAAGCAGGTCACTAAGGCGCATCGAATTCCATTGGAGTATCGAGGCAGTGGCATGCTGAGTTACGTTGAAGGGATAGCAAATTTATATGAATTCGATCAAGGTGCTGGTAGTGGATGGTTATTCAAGATAAATGGCCAGTTCGCTGAGAAGAGTGCCGGTGCTGTGAAGCTGAATAAAGGGGACGTTGTAGAGTGGATATACAGCGTAGAGCTAAGCGAGGAGCCAGAAAATTAAGAGCAACGGATAGTGGGATGCAGATGATGCATCCTGTTGTTATTGTTGCTTATTACGGTGGCTTAGGCTTGTTATGCATGGTACAGTTTCACCCACTATTCCTATTCCTCGCATTAGCTGTACTGCTGGTGCAAGTGTGGTTGAATGGCGCTTGGAGGCAGCTTCGTGAGTGGATGTGGGCATATATGGTGATAGCATTATCAATCCTGATCTGGAACCCAATCTTCTCTCATCGGGGAGATTGGGTGTTATTCTATATTAAGGACATTCCGATCGTGCTAGAGTCAATTATCTATGGTTTCACTATGATGCTACTGGTATTGTGCGTGCTAATAATGTTTCTAAGCTATAACGCGCTTGTGGGGACGCTTAAGTTTCTTTACATTTTCTCTAGGATATCACCAAGAATTGCGGTAATGACAGCGATGGCAGTTCGGTTTGTACCCTTGCTAAGAAGAAGATTATCCACGATCATTGATATTCAACGTACAAGGGGAGTTAGTCTGCGCCAAGGAAGCTTGATTGAACGCTTGAAGAACGGTGCCCGCTTATTGCAGATAGCCTTAGTCTGGTCGCTTGAGGAAGCAATGCATACTGCGGATGCTCTTGCAGCTAAGGGGTATGGCTCTGGACCACGTAGCTCCTATGATCATTATAAGATGGGTCTACGCGACCGAATTTCATTAGCTTGGATCATCATGCTGTTCCTAATTATTATTGTTGGATGGATGTATGGATATGGTGTGATGGCGATTTACCCTTCTCTAGATGAGCGAATGATGGATAATGGCTTAGAATGGGGTCAGCTATTCATATTCATGTGCTATTTAATGATCCCACTCATAATAGAGGGGAGGGAGAAGCTTCAATGGAGAAGCTAGAGATAAGAAATTTATATTTTGCATTCCCGGATGCGGATTCCAATGCGATTAATGGGGTTTCCTTGGAGATAGCCGAGGGTAGCTTTGTATTGGTATGTGGATCGACAGGCTGTGGCAAAACAACGCTGCTCCGTCACTTGAAGCCTGAGCTTACGCCGGTTGGTGTGAGAAGCGGGCAAGTGTTATATAAAGGAATAGATATGTATGACGAAGCTCAGACAAAGAGAATTCCACCTGGAGATATAGGAATGGTCATGCAGCATCCTGACAGTCAGATTGTCATGGAGAACGTTCGTCAGGAGCTAGTGTTCGGCCTAGAGAACCTAGGCTTTGATACGCCAACGATTCGTTCGAGGATGGCGGAGATGGCACATTATTTTGACATGGAGTCTTGGATGGATCAGCTGACAGATGAACTATCTGGAGGGCAGAAGCAATTAGTTAATCTAGCATCCGTTATTGTGCTGCAGCCGAAGGTATTGTTGCTTGATGAGCCTACAGCTCAGCTTGATCCAATAGCCGCCAAGCAGTTTATGCAGACGATTCGGCGCTTAAATCAAGAGCTAGGGGTAACAGTTATAATGAGTGAGCACCGACTGGATGATGCATTGCCAATTGCCGATCGTGTATTAGTTATGGACGAAGGCACGATTATCTTCGATGGAGACCGTACAGAAGCAGCGATTTATATGTGGCAAGAGTCACGGGATCGATTCAAGGCTTATTTGCCAGCACCCTCTATGCTCTACTTGTCATTAGAGAAGGATGTGACGAAGACGACAGTACCCTTGAGTGTGAAGGAAGGTCGCTCATGGTTTGATGCTTGGGCATGTAATCATTCAGAAGATAGAATAGCCTCATCTCCCGGGAATAGCTCACCTCAGGATCAAATAGCTAGATCACGATTTCATGGGGGAGTTAAAGGAAGTCAACAGCCGTTATTACGTATGGATGAAGTGAGCTTTGGTTATTCAGAGGAACAACCGCTTGTATTAAATCGACTTTCTTTAGAGCTTCGGAGTAATGAATGGTTGGCTCTGTTAGGTGGTAATGCTGCCGGCAAGTCGACCTTATTACATATGGCTGCAGGATTGATAAAGCCCTTGAAGGGCCAAATATGGTTAGAGGGTAATAAGCTGAAGAGCATCTCTAGCAAGCAGCTATATCGTACAATTGGGCTCTTACCACAGAATCCTATGGCCTACTTTGTGTGTAATACAGTGCAAGAGGAGTTAACCTTAGCTGCACAGCGAATAGAAGGATCGGGTTCTACACAGCAAGCGCGGCAGATGGCATTGAAATTCTCATTGGATAGCCTGCTCACTCGCCACCCTCATGACTTGAGTGGTGGAGAACAACAGAAGTTAGCTCTTGGGTGTGTACTGCTTGGTCAGCCGAGGATATTACTCTTAGATGAGCCCACGAAGGGACTAGATCCAGAGTCCAAGCTTCAACTAATTAGCATGCTGAAGAATTTACATCAAGAGGGATTAACACTGCTTATGGTGACACATGATATTGAATTTGCTGCTGCTACTGCAACGCGATGTTCATTATTGTTCGATGGAGAAGTAGCATCTAATGGTACACCACACGAATTTTTCAGTCAGAATTATTTCTATACTACATCTATTAATCGCATGGTCCGTCATCATCTGCCAGAAGCATTAATAGAGGAGGATGTGACTCGATTATGGCAATAGTTTATCGCCGGTATATGCTACCTATAGTCATTGGACTCTTCATTATTGGTATTGCTATGATGTCAGTTGTCGCACATCATCAATACTGGCTATTAAGCTTAGTATTTGTGGTATTAGCCATGCTCCCCTTCTTCCTGAAGTATGAAGCTAAGAAGATGCAATCACGTGAGGTGATGATGATCGTGATGCTCATTGCTATAGCAGCAGTCAGTCGGGTACCATTTGCAGCTATTCCAAACGTGCTTCCAATGACATTCATTATAATTGTAAGTGGATTAGTGTTCGGTGCTCAGAGTGGGTTTATGATTGGAGCACTCTCAGCTATTGTCTCCAACATGTTCATTGGACAAGGACCATGGACACCATGGCAAATGTTCTGTTGGGGGATGATTGGCTGCGCAGCAGGATTATTGAGGAATACATGGTGGATGCGTACGATGTGGGGCAAGGTTATATTCGGGTTTGCTGCAGGAATATTATTCGGATGGGTGATGAATTTAGTTGATGTTATTGCCAGAATGGCGGATATATCTTGGGGAGCAATTGTTACCATATATGCAGCAGGTGTCATCTTCGACCTGCTGCATGCCGGCTCGAACGTTCTATTCATACTGCTATTCTCTAAATCCTGGATTCGTATTCTAGAACGATTTAAGAGGAAGTATGGGTTGACTTAAAATCACGACCATATTCACCATGAGGATGAATGTCTACATTCTCCATCTGAATCGTAGAATGTGTTATGCCATAGTTACTCTTCAAGGTATCATTGATCGCAAGAATAATGCAGAAAGGTTGAATGTTATTGTCAATGAACACATGCGCAGATAACGAATAGTGGTCCGAGGATATCGCCCACAGATGTAGCTCATGCACATCCTCAACCCCTTCAACCGCTGCAATATT
Source organism: Caryophanales bacterium UBA4100 (assembly GCA_002383285.1). Lineage (GTDB taxonomy): Bacteria > Bacillota > Bacilli > Paenibacillales > UBA4045 > UBA4045. Next base: position 21,583 of record DFXU01000061.1, on the reverse strand, counting down.
CGTCCGAACATCATCAAGATCAAATTTATGTGGTACAGATTCCATCAGAATCAGATAGGATTCGCGAATAATCCTTGCTCCGCCTGAGAAGATAATTCCGCCAATCACAATACTAATGATAGGGTCAAATATAATGAAGCCAGTGAAATATATGATGATGGCCGATACTATGACGCCGATTGAGCTTAATAAATCCCCGATAAAATGCCACAGAGCACTCTGAATATTAAGATTCTCTTCATCCTTCATACTCCGGCTCAGGATGATAGTCAACACAATATTCACAACGAGGCCGATGCTAGCGATGAAGAGCATGAGTGAGAGATCGATTTCCTCAGGGTTAATTGCTCTGCGAATTCCCTCTATGAATATACCAATTGCAATAATTGCTAGAGCGAGTCCGTTTAGGAAAGATGCGATGATCTCGAATCTAAGATAACCGTATGTAAAGCGGGCATTGGCCGGTCGGGTAGCGAGATAAATCGCTGTCATACTTAATCCTAATGCAATGACATCCGATATCATATGAGCGGAATCGGACAGCAGGGCCAATGAATTGGATAGAAGGCCGCCTATGATCTCTACGATCGTAAAGAATAATGTCAGTATTAATGTGATCCAGAGCGTTCGCCTTGAACGAGTCTGTTGTTTCTCATGAGGCAAATGATGAAAGTCATACATCGAATTATATCTCCTTCCTTGGATTGTTAACTGAATTATAATCCTCTCATTCTAAAGGCGCAATGCATGAGTTTACAATTTCTCAAGTGTCAGGATATGCTATTGAAGTTGCTGTGTTTCAAAAACTGCCTTATAATGGAGTGATTAATAAATAATTCTTAGCAGTTTACGGATGTTGATCATTTTTTTTGTTAGGAGGCAAATATGAACATTAATCAATTAGAAACACTTATTACTATCTCTAAGACGATGAGCTTCCGCAAAGCTGGTGAGTTATTAAACTTGACACAGCCTGCAGTATCTGCTCAAATCAAGAGCTTGGAGGACGAATTCAAGACGATTCTTATTGATCGTAATCAACCTGTTACGTTGACAGATAGCGGCTTATTATTTTTAGCGCATGCACAGAGTATACTAAGAACTGTTGAGGATCTGAAGCAGAAGCTTGCGGATCTTGATGATACTCCTCAAGGACATATTACATTAGGTACAACGACCTCGATTGCGATGCAAACATTGCCTCGGGTGTTATCTTACTTTCAAGATCAATTCCCACATATTAAGACTACGATCCATTCGATGTCCTCATCACAGATTATGACAAGCGTGGAGAATGGAAATGTTGATATTGGGATTGCCTATTTGTTTGAGAAAACAGCAATGCTTGAAACCTCTACCCTCTATTATGATACTTTTGAGCTAGTTGTCTCCCCAGAACACTCAATGGCGAATATATCTCATACCAGAATAGAATCACTGAGGGACATCCCCTTGATCTTGTTGACACCAGAGACAGCTGGACGTCGGTTCGTGGATCAAATTTTTAGTAAATTAGGTATTGTACCACAGATTGTGATGGAGCTTTCTAGCAGTGAAGAGGTTAAGCGAATGGTTGAATTGAATCTTGGTGCAGCTATTGTTTCTAAGCTGTCTATAGCTGAAGAGCTGAAGCGAGGCTCACTAAAGATGATACATGTTCCGGAGCTTGAGATCAGTCATCCGGTTGGTGTCATCTACAAATCAGGTCGATACCTTAATTCTGCTATGCAGCAATTCTTACTTGATCTAAAGGGGATGCCTCAATCACAATTTCATGGATCAGAATAATATTGAGAAAGGTTGAGTGATATGAAGTTTGACTTTCACACCCACCACGATCGTTGTGGTCATGCTGTTGGGAGTATTCGTGAATATATTGAAGCAGCGATTGAAAAGGGACTTACCATGATTGGGATTTCTGACCACTCGCCATACTTCGGTAATCCAATCGATCAACCGCAGCCGGGAATAGCAATGGCAAAGAGCGAATTTCCTTCATATATAAAGGAAGTATTAAGCTTGAAGCAAGAGTATAAGGAACAAATTGAGGTATTGCTTGGTGTTGAATCAGACTTCTTCCCGAAGCATGCTGAGCTATATAGAAGCGTTTATGATCAATATCCCTTCGATTATATTATAGGCTCCGTTCATGCTGTGGGTGGTATTAGTATCTTTAATCGTAATCGCTGGAAGAAGCTTAACATGCAAGAGAAGATTGAAACCAAAGCAGCCTATTACGAACAAATTATACTATCCGCCAAGAGTGGTATGTTCGATATCTTAGGACATATTGATGCGATGAGAGGGTATTATCCGGAATTCGGGGATATCCCAACCGACGCAGTAGATCGGACCTTACAGGTCATTGCTGAATGTGATGTCGCCATAGAGATCAATACATCAGGCAGTACGAAAGAATGCGGTGGTTGGTACCCAGCAGATGATCTTCTAGCCCGCGCATTACATTATGGTGTAAAGGTAACCTTCGGATCAGATGCTCATATTCATTCTCGTGTTGGAGATGAATGGGAGCTGGTACGGCAGAGACTTATCGACATCGGATTCAAGGAGTGGGCTGCATTCCGAAGTAGAGAGCGGTTTATGGTTCCACTATAGTAATCATACAATCATCAGAGCAAGTGAAACGCTATCCATTAGGGTGGCGTTTTTTGCAGATATGCAAAAAAATTGACCTGCTCAACGGGAGCAGGTCCAGATGTTTATATTATTAAAAGGGGGGTCTTGCTTATTATCATACCTAATGAACATGTTGATACCATAACAGGAGTATTTCATTTGTGTAACAAATAGTTATTTGAATGAATTATTCCTGAATTATTTCTGATCTTAATGGATAGATTATCTTTCGTGACTTCTATTAACGAAGGGTGATATTCCATTAACGATCAGTTCTCTCCACAGCTTTATCATTGGTTCGTCCGTCCGAAGTGGTTTACAAAAAAATATATTCATGATCACATTCAAGACAATTTTCAATTTGATAACCAAGTGGTTCTGGATTTCGGCTCTGGCACTGGAGCCAATTGCTCGATGTTTCATCCGTATTATTATATAGGCATCGACCCAGATAATAAACGAATAGATTATGCAAGACGGCAATATCCTCAGTATAAGTTTCATGTGTTTGATGGTAAGGAATTGCCTGTAGAGAATGAAGCCGTAGATAACCTGCTAATAATTGCAGTGCTTCATCATATTCATTCCGAAGAAATTGCTTCTTATATGAAGGAATTTCAGCGGATTCTAAAGCCTACGGGAACGATTATAGTCATGGAACCCTGTTTGCACAAGGAGAGCTCCCTTTGTAACAATTTTATGAAATGGTATGATGATGGTGAGTATATTCGTTATGAAGATGAATATATCCAATTATTTCAAGACCATGATTACGACTGCAGTGTCATTAAACGTTTTCGAAAATGCTTCTTATATAACGAATTGTTCTTTTCGGCGAATCCAAGGCTTCATTAATTAGAGGAGAATACACCCCTCTCGTTGAATTGAATGTGGAATGCTACATTCAACCGGGGAGGGGTTTTAGCTTGGATAGAAGAGCGGTACGTGCATGGATGATGTACGATTGGGCTAATTCTGCTTTTGCAACAACAATGCTTGCTGCTGTATTACCTATATTCTATTACGATGTAGCTGGTAAGAATTTGAATGAAGATCTCGCCGCTTCCTATTGGGGTTACACGCAGTCTATTGCCTTAATTCTGGTAGCGATCTTATCTCCGTTGTTAGGGGCGATTGCTGATCTATCTGGTTCTAAGCTGCGATTCTTACGTGTATTCGCTACCTTAGGTATTCTTGCTTCAGCCCTATTCGTCTTCGTAGACGAGGGAGACTACGTGCTCGCCTCTATCCTGATGATTGTTGGAATGATTGGTTTCTCGGGTGGGAATACCTTCTACGACTCGATGTTAACCAATCTGGTGCCAATCGATCAACGTGACATAGTCTCGTCTAAGGGATATACAATGGGATATGTGGGCGGAGGCATTCTGCTTGCGGTGGACTTGTTAATGATCCAGAAGCCAGGTTTATTTGGTTTAGAGAATGGATTACAGGGCACCTATGCTGCATTTCTTAGTGTGGCTGTATGGTGGTATATATTCTCAAGGCCGATATTCCGCACAGTAGGCCCTTTCCTGCCTAAGCCTGTCGTTCAACATAGATTGGGGGAATATGTCGGAGCGGGTGCGAGGAGGCTTCTCCATACACTGAGATCGATTAAACACTACCCTGAGCTGATCAAATATTTGATCGCCTTCTGGTTGTTCTCAGATGGCATTAATACGGTTATTGCCATGGCAACGATATATGGAAAGACGATAGGGATTGAGACCTCTCATCTGATCATTGCACTGCTTATTACACAATTTGTTGGTATTCCGTTCACATTATTATTCGGGAAAATTGCAGTCAGGCTCGGCTCCAGAAAGTCACTGGTTATCACCTTATCGACTTATGTTGGAATTGTTATGCTAGGCTACTTCATGCAGAACGCTACACATTTCTATATGCTTGCGATTATGGTGGGAATGGTCCAAGGAGGTAGTCAGGCAGTAGCTCGTTCAATCTTCAGCAGACTTGTTCCGCAAACTCAGTCTGCTGAATTCTTCGGCTTCCTAAGCGTGTCCAGTAAATTCTCATCAAGCTTCGGTCCGTTTGTGTTCGGAGTAGTTGGACATATTACGGGTAGCGCTAGGTATGGAATTTTAGCATTGTTATTGTTTTTTATTGGTGGGATTCTCATGCTGTTAACTGTGAATTTAGCCAAAGGTGAGAGTGAAGCTATAGAAATCGATGCTGCTAGACTCCACAGTTAAGTCCATATCGGGTCTTCGTGGATAATTTCTAAACCAGCGTCACACGATTTTCCATGCTCATAGGATAAGTTGCCTAATGCTTCAACAAGATTGTCGTAGGCAAGCGGCCGGTCTTCATCGAATAGGAATGACTCAGCAGCTTGCCAGACCTTCAATCCATCAGCCATCGCTTGCTCCCATAAATCCCAGAATGAGGAAGTAGACACTTCTTCAGGAGCTGCTGGGTGATGCCACTCCGCTCGAGCTTCATTCAGATAATCCAACTGCTTATTCCTGCGTTTATACACAAGGGGCTCGATTTGTCCGAATGTTAATACTCGCTTTATTCCATAAGGATCATGGAATATCCGCTGTGCACGGATCATGTCTAAATAAGCTGCATTCCAATCCTCTTCGTTCACACTATTATTCAAATCTGGGAAATAAGCTTTGGTAATGCGATTCATCATATTAGATATATTATTAGGCAACTGAGGTCCGATGTATATTTGCTTCCAGGCTGGCGTGGACCAAGTATCAATACCTCGCACCTTCTTCATAAGAAGCGTATCCATAATAACCTCGAATCGTTGATGATTCCACTTGATGGACCCTGATTTGCAGAATACGAATGGGTGAATATTACGATCTAATACATGGTGCATCATAAACCCTAATACGTAATGAGTTAGTGGATCATTCGGCTTAGCCTGCTGCTCCTTAAGCGTCCTAGCCATATCTAGCAAGATTGGACCACAGAACTCGCTGTGCATCCTTGATCCAAGCTTATTCATATCTGAAGTACCTTGCCAAGGAAAAAAACGATGATAGAACAGAAAGTCTGGTCCCTGACACCCAAGGTGAAAGATATGACGAATATCTGGATGTGATGGTGACACATCATACTTGGACTGTTCTGCAACCTTGTCTCCGAACCAATTATGGGTCCATATATTAGGCATGTACGCATCTCCCTCATAAGATTTCCCACATAGTATAACATTGTTTCTCTACTTCTTGTCTTCAAATTGATCAGGTTTTAAAACAGTAGAATATTAATCATCTATACTTCCCTAAATATGTCGGGTATAATATAAAATACGACACAATTCGATTAAATCCCAGTGAGAAGGGGCTGACCAGTTGAAAGCCGAATATATTAATCCCTTTCTGGAATCAGCTAGCATTGTACTTGAGCAAATCGCCAATATTAAAGCTGTTCCCGGAGAATTAGGTATTAAAGATATTAAATTTGTGGAAAAATATATTTGGATCCAGATCGGAATGACAGGGCAAATGGAAGGTGACATCGTATTTGGTCTGCATGAGGTAGTGGCTCTTAAGCTAGTTTCAGCCATGATGGGCGGCTATGTTATCTCTGAGATGGATGAGATGGGTCAGAGCGCGATCTCAGAGCTCGGCAATATGATCAGCGGTAATGCGAGCACCATTCTATATAATCAAGGAGTCAGAGTCGATATCACCCCGCCTAAGGTGGTACAATTTGCGGAAGCGGCAGGCTTTCAAGTTAAGAAGGCTTTAACTATTCCTCTACTTATGGACGGTATTGGTGAACTGGATATTCAAGTCATTATTACATAAGATTAGTTTTCATTGGATGGTCGGCTATATTGAGTCGACCATTTGCTATGTAGAAGGGAACAATATAATTATGTATTCATATGAGGGAAAGATCATTGTAATAACTGGTGCATCAGGTGGTATAGGTGCTGAGATCGCATGTCTAGTTGCGGAGCGCGGAGCAATACCGATTCTTCTAGCTCGTCGCTCTGACAAGCTGGCAGAAGTCGGCAGTCGTATAGCTGGAGAGAAAGGACTATTCACTGTTGATGTCACAAGCAATGAACAGGTAACTTTAGCGGTTGATCAGATTCTAGAGAAGTATGGAACAATTGATGTGTGGATTAATAACGCGGGATTCGGGCTGTTCGAATACGTTCAGGATATGTCGATGGATCGATTCGAAGAGCTGATGGAGGTTAACTATTATGCAGTAGTACGATGTACGAAGGCTGTGCTCTCACATATGCTTCGAGTGAGGAGTGGGCATATTATTAACGTGGCTTCCGTGGCTGGGAAGATAGGGACTCCTAAGGCTGCTGCTTATAGTGCAAGCAAACATGCGGTTATAGGCTTCACGAATAGTATTCGTGCAGAGCTAGCAGATAGCGGTATTCGGGTTTCCTTATTGAATCCAGGTCCGATTGATACACCTTTCTTTGACATCTCTGATCCACAAGGACATTATAAGAAGAATATACAGCGATACATGTTAAAGCCAGAAACCGTTGCACTGGCGATGACACAACTCATACAAAGCGGCAAAGCCGATATGACTCTTCCATTCTCTGCAGCTTTTGGGGCCAAGCTGCTGCAGATATTTCCAAATTGGCTATCGGGTATTGCTGGACGATTGTTAAACAAGAAGTAGATATGGAATACTGGTAATAGCATATTTAGAATTTAAATCTTTATGCTTAGAAGGTGAGGTGCGAATATGGACGAGGATCGGCAGATAGGTATAGGATTTAACTCATTAGGGATTCTTACCCCTTACATAGATCGATTAATAGAGCATGGGATAAAGGAGCCAGTACCTGTTCAGACTCATGCTATTCCGGAGATTATTGCCGGACACGACGTGATTGTACATTCTGCTACGGGCACAGGGAAGACACTGGCTTATTTATTACCACTCTTACAGAAGCTTGATTCGAGCTCGAAGGAATTACAGTTTCTAATCATCGTTCCTACTCAGGAATTAGCTATGCAGATCGTTAGAGAAATCGATTGGTTAATAGGTCGAGATGCTGTAGCAGCCTTAATCGGTGGGGCCGCAGTAACTCGACAGATCGAGAAACTACGGACGCATCCTCCATTCGTGGTTGGGACACCGGGTCGACTGAATGAGTTAGTGAATACTCGTAAGCTGAAGCTGCATCAAGTAAAGTCCGTAGTCATCGATGAAGTAGACCAAGTATTCTCACTTGGAGCCAAAGGAGAGGTAGAAGCTCTTCTTCGTCATATGCCAAGAGAAAGACAATTGATATTCGTAACAGCAACCTTAACAAGTCTTGTGAACGAGAGTGCTGAACGCTGGATGCAGGAGCCATTGACGATAAAGGGACAATCCTTATCCGAGGCAACTGAAGGAGTTGAGCATCATTATATCGTCTGCCAGCATCGAGATAAGATTGATATGGTACGACGGTTGATTCGCACTGTAAACCCAACGTCTGCATTGATATTCGTTAATGATACGGAGGTAATTGGCGCACTGCAGGCGAAGCTTACATACGCTAATCTTGAAGTGGAATCCCTATATGGAGAAGCAGGTAAGCAGGATCGTGCTGCGGTCATGCAGAGGTTCTCATCTGGACGATTACAGCTATTAATCGCTACAGATATTGCGGCAAGGGGAATAGATGTGGAAAGCATTAGTCATGTTATTAATTTCGACCCACCAGCAGACGCTGAGAAATATGTTCATCGTTCGGGTAGAACTGGACGGATGGGGCGTAGCGGGATGATTATTACCCTTGTAACAGCCAATGAGAAGTATCTAATAGGCAAATTCGTGACTAAACTTGGCATTCTATTCTCGGAGAAGTCATTAGCATATGGTGAATTAAGAGACGCTGGTCAGGAAGTGAAGGGAAAGCCGAGGGGAGCAGCTGAGAGGAATTCAAGCAAATCGAAAGCAGATGCCAATGCATTACANNAATATCTGTCCAGCAAACACCCAAAAAAACGAAATACAAGAAGCGTGGGCACGACTCTAAGAATAAAGGCGCGCCTCGTTGGCTGAAGGATAAGGACAAGAAGAATTTATAGCACAACATCATATTACATGCACATCTGCCAAGATGTGCTATTTTTTTTAGGCATACCCCCACAAAATGATTCCTGCCTCCGAAAGTTTTACGTGAGAATTCAAATCATAAATATGGAGGAATTTAATAATGGGACTAAACAAATTATTATTGAAACAGATGTTATCCGTTGTGCTTGTACTAATGATGTTAATTACTGGCGCTGCCTCAGCATTTGCTACGGGTGATCATGACGACGATGACGACGATGATCATAAGAAGAAAGGTGAAGATAAGTACAAAATTGAAGTTAAATTTGATTTTAATGATCTGGAGAAATCGGAATGGGCAAAGAAATATATTGCTAGACTTGCAGCCGATCGAATATTCGATGGTTATGAAGATGGTTCATTCCGTCCGAACCAATCTGTTACACGCATTGAAGCTATTATCGCCGCAGTTCGACTGATGGGATTACGTGCAGATGCTGAATCCGCCACTCGATTAGCAACCGACCTTAACTTCAATGATGCGGAGCATGTTGAGAAGAAATTCCCTAATGCAGTAGGCTATGTAGCTGTTGCAGTGGAGAACGATTTATTCCTAGAGACGGAGACTCATATTAAGGCTGAGAAGGCTGCTGATCGTTTATGGGCAACTATGCTGTTAGTTAAAGCGATGAAGTGGGAGGATCTTGCGAAAACTAAGATGAATGTAAAGCTATCCTTCAAGGATGCTGATAAAGTTCCTGCAGGCGCAGTTGGTTATGTAGCAGTGGCCGTTGAGAAAGGTCTAATTAGTGGATATGAGGATTTAACATTCCGTCCGAATAAACCAGTAACACGCGCAGAGCTAGCTGTTCTGTTGGGTCAGATGGACGACCAGCAACCTGATGAAGCAGATTCCTCATTAATTCGCGGGACAGTTACAACAGCGGTTTATAGTAATGTGCTTACAATCTCAAACGATAATAAGATTACTGCATATGCAATCAATCCGAGCGCATTTATATATCGTAAAGGTGTGAAGGTTACTGCGGCAGAGCTTAAGGTTGGCGATGTGATAGTAGCTAAAGTATACAATAATGAAGTGATTTTCATAGATGTGAAAACAGCGGTAGCAGATCCAACTGTGCCGCCAGTAGCCTTCACATTCGAAGGTCAATATCAATATGTAACCTGGAATGCAGACAATAAGATTGCTACGATTGTGATTGCTCAGACGGTGAATTCGGTTACGACAGTGAAGTCGTTTAACGTGGCAACCAACGTAAATATTATACCGAACAATTCCATTCTAGCATTGAATAATACGTTAGTGCTTAAGGGTAATGATTTAGTAGTTTCATCGATCGAATTGAAATAAAGAGAGTCCTATATTATAGGATAGGATAAGCTTAATAGGAGATATAAGAAGCTCAGCAGCCCCATCTAGATGGGGTTGCTGTTTTCTATGGATTGCTTGCTAATGTACAGGGAATTAGCACAAAAAAAAGGACAGCTAGTTAGCTATCCTTCAGTGATGATCATCAGTTATTTAACAGCAGCGGCTTCCACTTCTCTAGCGCCTTGATAGATGGTCTCGAATAGTTCTTCGATATTGGTATCCTCAATACATGAGAAGGCGACACGTAGATCTGTATCACCAAGCGCTATTGTGCCTACCCCATACTGGTTCAGCAGATGCTGACGTAATGTCTCTGCATGAGCCTTCTTCAGCTTCAAGCACATAAAGTACCCAGAGTTGAAAGGATAGTAATCCCATACTTCCGTATATTTGCCTGATTCGAGTACCTGCTTAACGAGATTAGCACGTTTCTTCATAATATCAAATTTCTCAAGCTTCTGTTGGTGGAATTCTGGAGACTGCAGCGCCTTCAGAATGAAGGTTTGTGATGGGTGTGAGCTGCTAGATATGCTGGCTCGTATGATCCCTGTAGTCTTCTGTTCTAGGGCGCTTAATAAGCTTTCTGATACACCTGCATAAGTGATGAAGCCAACGCGAAACCCCCATACATACTCTTCCTTGGTTGCTCCATCGATCTTAATCGCTAACACCCTTGGGTGTAAATCAGAGAGCTGACCGAACAGTGACTGCTGCAACGAATCTTCGAAGAAGAGACCGAAGTATGCGTCATCGGTGGCCACAACTACATTAATTCCTGCTTCTGCACCAGCTAATATTGCTGCGATAATCGATTCACCTTCAGCGACGTTAGGTGTGTAGCCTGTTGGATTGTTCGGGAAGTTCAGGACTACAACAGCCTTGCCTATATCCTTCTGTGCTAGAATAGAGGCCTTAAGACCCTCTGCGTTGAAGCTGCCGTCATTGTTATAGAGCGGGTAATATACCATCTCGGCCCCCCGTCGAATACCGAAGGTAAGCTCGTAATTTTCCCAGTTTTTGTCTGGGATTATAACTCGATCGCCAGCATCCAAGAATAAATCAGCAACAATAGATAATCCATGTGTTAATGCATTCGTGACGATGGGGTTACCGAATGTCTTGCCCTGCATGGATGGATTCTCCTCCAGCATCTTGGCTCTCCATGCGGTACGAAGCTCGGGCTTACCAGCAGGTGGAGCGTATGGATAAAGATCCTTGGGTGCGTAAGCGGATAATGTGTCCTGAATAACCTTTAGGTGCATCGGTTGTTTGTTCTCTAAAGCGATTCCGATCGTAGCATTAAACTTAGTTGCCTTCGTAGATGCTTCCGCTGATTGGCTTAATATGCCTACCTTTGGGAAGAAAATTTGCTGTCCAAGCGTAGATAGCATGTCATATACATGTGGATTTTCCTTTTGAATCGTGTCGTTAAGCAGTTTAGCTAGTGGATTCATTCTCTACGTCATCCTTCCAATAAATCAAATTGGTTAGCCAATATTATATCATGACCGTCAAGTGTAGTCACTGAGATTGGCCGATATAATCCATATCTGCACATACTTCCGTAAGGTAACGCTTTCAATGCTGGTTTGACTTCTTGAAATTTGCAATTGTATGATGAAGATCATCCATTGGTTGTTATCCTTACGGATTAGATTGTTGGAGACAGCCAAACCATTAGAATCTGTAGGAGGTTATCTCGATATGGAGCAGGAAGTGTTTAAGAAGCTGCGATATAAAGGAGGGAATGCAACAGTAGTTAACGCACCTCAAGGATTTACATTGGACTTGCCTGCAGAGCAACACTTGAATGGGAAATTTGATTTTATTCTATTGTTCGTACGTGATGAGAAGGAATTGCATGAATGGGCACCAAAGGCAATAGATGCGCTCAGCGGTGATGCGGTATTCTGGATCTGTTATCCTAAGAAATCATCCAAAGTGAAAACGGACATTAATCGTGATATTGTATGGAAGATATTATTGGACACAACGGAATATCATTTAGTTAGTAATGTAGCCATAGATGAGACTTGGTCTGCTTTACGAGTTCGTCACCAGAATACGGTAAAGAGTAAATAACTATGTAACAAGAATAAACCGTTCAGCTCTACATGAATCAATAGAGCTGAACGGTTTTCTTTAATATTAATGCTTATTTCGACTTATGAATCGTACCAATAGCCTCACCCATCTTGACTCTACTATTGGTCATAAGGTCACCTCGTGGACGGAACGTTCCTGATTCCATAAGTAGGACAACGGTTGAGCCGAATTCGAAATAGGCTAATTCCTGACCCCTTTCAAGCTGTCTGGGGAGTGGTTCTACATAACGAATACTGCTGACATTCATAGCCCCGACCTTTACAACCGCAACCTCACCGTACTGATGTTTAATGTAGGAAATCAATCGCTCATTACGGCTAAGCGTCCTCTTCATATATCGCAATCCAAAATCATTAACCGGATAAACCTTGCCTGGGATATGCTCCGTTTCCAGTATCTTGCCGGATATGGGGCTATGAATTCGATGGTAATCTGTAGGGCTAAGATACAGTACCATATAGAACCCTTGCGCATAATTTACCATGCGGGGGGAGAGGTTAAGCAGCTCCTCCACGGTGTAATCCTGCCCCTTGACATTCAGGAGCTGCCCATCAGCAATCTCGCCGATCCCCGTAATGAGTCCATCAACTGGACTTACCAAGCTATTCATTTCTGAATCTATTGGCCGCAAGCCGGGCTTTAATCTCCGAGTGAAAAAATCGTTTAGTGAGGTATACTCCTCTATCGCCTTCTCAGCATCATGAATAGAAATTCCGTATAATTTAGCAAATCTAGAAATCCAATGTTTACTTATCTTAGATTGGGCAATACGACCTGTTAGCTGTGAAATCCACTTGCGCGATGATAATTCTGTCAGTAATCTGAAAGTCGCTCTCCGCATTTTAATACTCCTGTTCTCGTTATGGTTCTTACTCGATATCTTGACATATTACTGTATACAAATCAATCATACTCAAATAAGTAGCTTTTTGCTTTAAATAAATATTTATTAGTTTCGTCTTGTCAAACACAAAGATTGGAGGTATAATTTCATCAAGACAAAATGTGCAATCGATGTCATACATACATGAGGAGTGATTATTATGAATGGCCATCAAGCTATTCAATCATTAAGTCAGATCAAAAGCGGTAGAAGCAGAAGAATTTCAAGCTACGACCGCTCAGGTGGGAATAAGGACTTTTTCTCTATTCATCCAAGAGATAAACAAGTTTTGGGTCATATAAAGGGTGCAGGATGTGTTAAGCATATATGGATGACAATGGCGACTGATGGGCCGAATCAAGAAGAATTTCTACCACGCAAAATTATTCTGAGAATGTATTGGGATGAGGAGAAGGAGCCAAGTGTTGAAGTACCAATCGGTGATTTCTTCGGAATGGGACATGGAATAACAAGAAATTATAGTTCGGCATGTTTAATGATGAGTCCAGAAGATGGCAAAGCGCTGAATTGTTTTTTTCCCATGCCATATGCAATCGATGCCAGATTTGAAATTGAAAGTGAAGCTGATCAACCAATTAAGTTTTATTTTTATATTAACTACGAGGAATACGATGCATTGCCCGATGATCAACTAAGGTTTCATGCTCGTTGGAATCGTGAATGCCCTACAGATGGAATTTCTGATTATGAGGTTGATAACGCTTTTTATGAATTTGGGGGCAAGAATACTACAGGTGACGGGAATTATGTTATTCTTAATACAGAAGGCAAAGGTCATTATGTCGGTTGTAATTTTAATGTACATAATTTAAGACACACAGATGAATGGAATTGGTATGGCGAAGGTGACGACATGATCTTCATTGATGGAGAATCTTGGCCACCTAACATGCACGGTACTGGAACCGAAGATTATTTCAATACTGCTTGGTGTCCTCAACAAGAATATCACTCACCTTATCATGGACTCATACTAGGTGGTGGACCTAACTGGAGTGGGAGAATATCTACCTATCGCTACCACATACTTGATCCAATTATATTCAACAAGAGCATAAAGATCACAATTGAACATGGACACAACAACCATCGTAGCGATGATATCTCATCAACAGCTTATTGGTATCAGACCGAACCGCATCTATCAGCTCCGGCTTTGCCAAGTGTGAAGGCTCGATTGCCGCTACCAGATATACGTCCGTTTGATGAGGAAATGCTGCAAGCAATTTTTAGTCATAAAAACCCATGATCGAAAATTAAACCTTAGGAAAGTTGAGTGTGGAGAATGAGCACCATATATCATATTGCAAAAGAGTTAGGGATCTCCGCCTCAACGGTTTCTAGAGCATTGTCGGGTAGGGGATACTGCAGTGAATCCGTTAGAGAGCAAGTGCTTAAAGTAGCTAAGCAAATTAATTATGCACCTAACCAAGCTGCGCAAATTATGAAAACTAGGAAAACAGGGAAAATTCTCTTTGCAGTACCCGATATTTGTAATCCTTTCTATTTTGACATGATTAATGGGATCAATAGTGTGATCGAACAGTATGGATATTTAATGATCTTATTCTATACAAAGCACAGCTTGAAAGAAGAGCTTAGAGCGATTCAGAATGTTAAGGAAAAATATGCTGATGGTATGATAATGGTATCATTTAACTTTTGTGACAAGAACATTAAGGCAATTAATAAATTAAATGCACCTGTGGTACTGACGAATAAATACGAGTCTACTAACGATAAAGATCAATTCGATTATGTCTATGTAGATACATATGTTGCTGTCAAAGAAGCGACAGAGCATTTGATCAAGCAAGGTATTGAAGAGATTGCCTTTGTCGGTGGAGATATGAAGGAACAGACTGGCTTCGAACGTTATTGTGGTTATCGAGATGCACTTCTCAATGCGGGATTAAGTATTGATGAAGAGTATATTCTTGAATCCAATTATACAGAAAGTGGCGGTTTCATATGCGGTCAGAAATTACTTGGTTTGCCTAACAGGCCTAAAGCAATTGTAGCTACCAACGATTTGATGGCAATCGGTATTATGAAGGCGTGTGAGGATGCCAACCTAAGTATTCCTAGTGACATAGCTATAACGGGGATGGATAATCTGGATATATCATCACGTGTATACCCTAAGCTAACTTCGGTTGCTATGATGCAAGAGGAAATTGGTAGGAATGCTGCTCAGATTCTTATGAATAGGCTTAATGGAGCGAAGGTTGAGGATAGAGCAGTTCGGTTATTACCTAGAATTGTAGTGAGAGCATCAAGTGTGAGAGTGGAATGAACTATTGTAAATTTCTTCAATAAACATGCAATCGATTGCATAGTTTGTAAGGGCTTACTTTAATGAATTGTAATCCTTAAGGTAGTTGAGAACAATTCTAAATGTGATAAGAAAACTTCATATAGAAGTTTCACTTATAAATTGCATGAAAAAAGGGAGGATTCAACAATGAAGGTAACGAAGGGTGTTAAAGTGCTGTCAGTAATGTTGATTTTCGTTATGGTAATATCAATTCTTGCAGCGTGTGGCGGTAATGGAAATAATATTTCAAGCGAACCTGAGAACAAGAATGCTGGGAAAAACGAGATCGATGAACCAGCAGCAGCTGAAGAAAAAGTCACAATCGATTTCTGGCAAAACAAGTTCGAGGATAGTACAGACGCTTGGTTCAAGAAATGGGTAGATGAATTTAATAAGACACACGAGAATATTACAATCAAACATACAGTTGTTCCAGGAGATGCTTGGGAACAGAAGATGAAATCTGCACAAGCTGCTGGTAATGCCCCTCAAATTTACACAAAAAACTATGGTGGAATTGCTCCAGCTGTATCAGAAAATCAGCTTTTGGCGTTGGATGAATATATGGATCCTTCCATATGGGCAGATCTTTATGATAATATCAATGAATTTGTATCCGTTAAAGGTAAGCATTATGGATATCCGCAGTTAGTTGAACCATCAGCCGTATTGTACTACCGTAAGGATTTCTTTACGGAAGTTGGGTTGGATCCTGAGAAGCCGCCTACCTCATGGACTGAGCTTATCGAAGCAGGTAAAAAATTAACAAAGGATGGCAGATATGGCCTTCATATCGCTAATAATGCACCAGAATATTCATGGACAACTTGGGGTTTGCAAATGAATGGCGGACATAGAGCGATCTCCGATGATTGGTCGAAGGCTACTCTTGACGAAGGTTATAAAAACCTAATTGCTTTCTATAAAACACTCTATGATGAGAAGATTGTTCCTAAGCAAGCTCTAACCGGCTATACAGATATGTTGGATTTTGGTCAAGGGCAAGTGGCCATGGCGGTTAATGGATCGTGGGGTATGGGACAATTGCGAAATGATTATCCTGAGATTTTGGATAACGTTGGTGTTGCACCAATGCCTGGTCCTGATGGTGACGCAAGCAAACCCACAGCAAGCTTAGGAGGTTGGTCACTGGTTATTGATGCTAAGGCTAAAAACCCGCAGCAAGCAGCAGACTTTGTCTCGTGGTTTTTCGCTGGCGATCCTGCAATCATGATCGATTTCTTTAAGACAACTGGATTCTCTAAATTCGCAGCGCGAAAATCCGTAGACGAAGCATTAAATGTCGATCCTGATGCAATGAAGGATCCTGTTCGTAAGATGATTGCAGAACAAGTAATACCAGTTTCCGTATCAGAGCCAATATATCCTTGGGACGTCAGTATCAAGATTGGAGAAGCTATTGAAAGGGCAGTTGCCGGGCAAGACCCACAAGCAGCCTTAGATCAAGCAATCGCAGAGATTAATGATTTTATTCAGAAGAATGATCTTCCAAGTAAAAACCCGCTTAAGTAATTTGACTTGATGTTGACAACATACCCGAAAGTTGAAAGCTTTCGGGTATGTTCAATCCTGAACAAGGTGGGCTATGAATGCATAAATCTAAGAAAAAATTAAATAACGTAACCGCATATGCCATGCTTTCGCCCGTTGTGATATTATTATCCGTTTTTGTTATTTATCCATTTTTTAATGCTTTGTATATTAGCTTTTTCGAGTGGGGCTTCTATAGAGAGCCCGTATACACAGGTTTCAGAAATTATTACTTAGTTCTTTCTGATGATAAGTTTGTAAATTCAGTATGGGTTGGACTCAAATTTGTTGTTTACGTGATCCCAGTTCAGATGGTTTTATCATTCCTGTTTGCGCATGTCATAATCGCAATGGGCAGAAGAGCCTCAAGTTTTGTGAAAACGTCAATTTACATTCCGACAGTTATTTCCGGAATTATCGCAGCAATTATTTTCGGAATTATATACAATTTTGATGGTGGTATTCTCAATTACGTGACAGGATTGTTCGGAGTAGAGAAGATTGCCTGGTTAAGTGAGCCTAAGTTTGCATTATTGAGTATTGTTGTTCCGGCCATATGGCTTGGATTCGGTTGGTCTAGCTTAATAATGCTTGCTGGACTATTGGATGTACCAGAATCCTACTATGAGGCTGCCGATTTAGAAGGTGCTAACTCTTGGAAGAAGATGATCTATATTACCATTCCTCTAATGAAGAATGTTCTTCTCTATGTGACAGTCACAGGGTTTACTGCAGCTCTTCAGCAGCTTGAGCTACCTTTGTTCCTTACTAATGGAGGTCCTGCTAATACAACAATGATGCCGAATTTGTTTATACTAAACCATTTCCGAAACGATCTATTAATGGGCTACAGTATTGCTAATGCCATGTTATTATTCCTTGTAATCGGTAGCATATCAGTAATTATCTTCAAAATTCTGAATTCTGAGAAAGCAATTGACGGCTAATTAGGGGAAGGTGGTAAATAAAATGAACAAAATGAATACTATTAATAAATTCATTATAAACTTCTTGGGGTTCACTGTTTCCATTATTGCATTGTTTCCATTAATATGGATGGCGCTTGCCGGATTCAAACAAAAGAGAGAAGTGCTAGCGACGCCATTTAAATTCCTTCCTAATGAATGGTTAATATCTAACTATACTAGCATTATTCAAAATCCTATGTTTATCCGAACGATGGCGATTACCTTTGGTGGGGCAATCATATTTACAGCTATTTCACTTCTCATCAATTCCATGTCAGCATACGTATTTGCTAGATTGGATTTTAGATTCAAGGGCTTGTTGTGGATTTATGTTATTACCACGATGTTTGTTCCTGGTATGGCTATTCTGATTACATCCTTTCTCGTTGTTACTAATCTTAATATGTTAGATACAATGTATGTACTGATCCTACCAGGCTTAGCCGGCGCAGGAGCGATATTCTTTATGAGGCAATTTTATCTGAATATTCCGATGGCGCTTGAGGAAGCAGCATTGATCGATGGAGCTTCACGTGTTGGAATTTATCGGCATGTATTCTTTCCAATGTCTTATCCGGTTTTCGTCATTATGGGGATTGCGGCATTCTTAGGTTATTGGAATTCATATATCTGGCCGACGATGACGATTACTAATATTGATTTATTCCAGATAAGTCAGTATTTGGCTACATTTAGATCTGAACGTACTACTGAGATGGGATTATTAATGGCCGGCTCGACCTTAGCCGCATTGCCTACAATCATATTGTTCCTGATCTTCCAAAAGTATATTATTCAGGGGATCAAGATATCAGGTTTGAAATAACCTTTGTGTGTATAACATAATTTAGCAGCATTGAATGGATAGGGGTGGAATGGATGATGAAGCTGATAAGAAGCATAGGCTTCACGATTGGAATGATCACGCTCTTAGTTTCATGTTCACCTGAGAACGACAAGTTACCGGTTGAGCTTTCGGTGAAATCCGATTCGAAATTTGTCCTAACTGGAATAAGTAACTTGACTAAAGTAGCGCAGCTTACAGGATTTGATTCCTTTAATAAGACGAACGAGTACGAGGTTTTTGGTACGGACTTAGGATCGATGTTTAACAACGGAGATAAGACGTATCTTGTGTTCGGTGATACATTCGGCTACCGTTCTCCTGGGCTGACTGGAGGAGGTGGGTCGGATTGGAGGTCTAACACGCTGGCAATCACAAGAGACATTGATCCATCTGATGGACTAACGATCGATTCGATGATTGTTGATTATGGAAAGCATGCCAAGGAAGTATTGCCTTCAGCCAAGATTGACTTTGATGAGATGACGAAGATCCCCACTCATGGTATCGCAGTAGATGACAATTTATATTTGTATTTTATGTCCGTAAATCATTGGGGAGCTCCTGGTAATTGGGATGCTAACTACAGTGGAGTGACGAAGTCTGTAGACCAAGGTGAACATTGGACAATTCTTGAAGATATCCGTTGGCCTGGAGATAGCAACTTTATTCAGGTGAGTCCTTATAAGGTAATAGTGAATGCTGATTTGACAGAAATCTATTTCTGGACAATTCCTGCTGGCCGATTCGGTGGAGTGACGCTGATGAAGGTGAATGAGCAATCGATCGAGGATCTGAGTAAATACGTGTATTACGCTGGTATGGGTGAAGATAACAAGCCTATATGGTCGCAGGATATGGACAAGGCGGAATTGGTAGTCAAGGATGAAGTAGGTGTTGGTGAACTATCAGTCATCTGGAATCCTTATCTGGAACGCTGGATTATGACTTATCTGAAGGAAGGCACGGGGATTGTCATACGGGAAGGATTGACTCCGTGGGGCAAGTGGGGTGAACCGATCACTGTAGTGTCTAATACGGAATACCCAGGTTTATACGGACCATATATGAATCCAAAATATGTGGAAGATGATGGGAAAACGATATATTTTACATTATCACTTTGGGATCCGTATAACGTGTTCTGGATGAAGGCTTCCTTAGAGAAAAAATGAAGGCAGATTAATATAATAGATGGGGGCTGAATAACGGACTTATTGCTACTTAAGTAGGATGAAGGGCGGTTGTGGTCGTGTCTGCAAATCCATTAAAATCTATCGGGATGAAGCTGTTTCTCATTATTTTCCTGAGCATTGTTCTGTGTGTCAGTTCTGTTGGATTGTACTCGTACAATACATCGAAGGATATTATCGAATCTAAGGTTGCTGATGCAACACATCAAACGCTGATCAAATCCAGGGAGAATCTGGATTTGATATTACAGGGGTATGTGAATTTATCAACACAGCTATTTCTTGATTCCGATCTTATTGAGCAGCTCGAAACACTTGTAAGTAATACTACCTTGGCTGAATTCGAGCGATTGGAATTATATAAGACGCTTAGGGCGAAAATTGATACGTATACTTACTCAAATGAAGATATATGGGCTATACATATATACATCCCCGTTCTTGAGACGGCGATAACTACTACAGGAAAAATTGATTCTACCATTGTAGAGCAGTCATGGTATGAAGAAGCGTTTAATCTAGGAGGAGCACCTCTCTGGATGGACACACTTCTGAATGGCTATATACAGAGTAAGAATGCCGACGATGTGGATGGCAAATTCGCGTTTGCCCGTCAAATAAGAAATCCAGCCACAAGTACCGATTTAGGTATGATGATTGTCGAGATAAGGGCAGATATTCTGGGTCGAGAGCTTGCCAAGATCGAATTAGGTGAAGGAGCGCAGCTTTCCCTCGTCAACAGCGAGGGCCAATATATGCAATCAGAGAATCCCGAGTTGATCGGACAAGTAGCCCCAATCTCTGTAGGGAAAGTGAATACAGTCAAGGAAGGAATAGGTACCCTGACTTTGGTAGACGGAGATCAACTCGTCATTCATGATAAGTCGGATATCATCGAATGGACGATGATCGGTTCGGTTCCTATAGATATTCTGACTAAGGATGCTGCAGGTATATTCAGAGCAACACTGTGGATGACATTGTTCTCTGCTTTACTTGCACTACTGATCAGCTATGTGGTTATGCGTATTGTAGCAAGACCGCTTGTCCATTTGCGTAATCTAATGAAGCAAGGAGAAGAAGGTAATTTGCTTGTTCGAATGAACTTTCGCAGCAGCGACGAAATTGGGCAACTCGCCCAAAGCTTTAACCAGATGATGGAACAAATCACCGTGCTTGTGAAGCAAACGAGTATTTCTGCTCAGGAGGTGTTAGAACGAGCAGGTGAACTGTCGGAAGCCTCCCAGAAGACGGCTCTATCAGCCAAAGAGATTTCTGTCGCCACCGAGGAAATCGCCAGCGGCGCATCGACGCTAGCGACAGAAGCGGAACGAGGCAACGACTTGACGAGCCATGTCTCCATACAGATGCGTAGTGTTGTAGAAGCTAACATGAGAATGGGAACATCCGCAATCGATGTTCGTAATGTAAGCGAGCAAGGGACGTCTTATATGGTAGATTTGATTAAGAAGACGTACATAACGGAAGAGAAGACTCGTACTATGGTCGAGAAGGTAGACCGGTTGAAGGATAGTACAGCCTCCATCCGAAAAATAATAGAAGTATTAAATAATTTATCTAAACAGACGAATATTCTGTCACTTAATGCGACGATTGAGGCTGCAAGAGCCGGTGCGGCGGGCAAAGGA